>NZ_JBDLZZ010000023.1:0-47774 GCF_040049115.1 Flavobacterium aestuarii | reverse complement strand
GGAGTCATATATAATTCTTAGACTACAAATTTCTGATTTTATTTTGACATTCCTCCCCAGGTTTTGTTCTTGATCCAAAATATGTACATCTTGTTTGTAATTATTAGAAATTTTAAATTTAATAATAACTAAAAGGTTACCACTTATGAACACTACAGTATCAGTTCTCTTTTACATAAAGAGATCAAAAGCCAACAATGAAGGTATCTGCCCCATTTATGCAAGAGTAACAATCCAAGCCAAACGATTTGAGTTTAGTACAAACAAGTATGTAAATCCTGAAAGATGGTCTTCTGAAGGTACTAAAGTTAAGGGTACTAATGAAGAAGCTAGAACAATAAATAGCCATCTTGATTATTTGAAAAATCAAGTTTTGGAAGCTGAAAAAAGATTATTCAAAAAAGACATCAAAGTTACTTCTGAAAATTTGAAGAATGAATTGTTTGAAGCCAATGAAACCAAACGAATGCTAATTCCAATCTTCCAAGATCACAATAACAAAATAAAAGAATTGGTTGGCAAAGAATATGCTCCAGGAACATTAGAACGTTATAAAACTTCGTTGAGTCATACCATTGAGTTTCTACAGTGGAAATATAAAGTTTCAGATATCGAGATAAACAAAATAGATCATGCCTTTGTAACTGACTACGAATTTTGGCTAAGAAGTGTTCGGAATTGTGCGAATAACACAGCGGTTAAATATATTAAGAACTTCAATAAGATAATTAAACTTTGTCTGGCCAATGACTGGTTAGACAAAAATCCGTTTGCAAATTATAAATCGAAAGTCAAAGAAGTAGAACGGGTTTATTTATCTGAAGACGAAATTCAAAGTATCATTAATAAAGATTTAAAAACAGAGAGATTATCCTTAGTACGTGATATCTTTCTTTTTAGCTGTTTTACAGGCTTGGCATACATTGATGTCAAAAACTTAACAAAGTCGCATATAAGCATTGGTATTGATGGCGAGAAATGGATATTTACCCACAGGCAGAAAACTGAATCCGCTTCTAAAATTCCAATCCTTCCGATAACCCAAATGATTATCGATAAATACGAAGACCATCCACAGAGCAATAATCAGGAAAGATTACTTCCCATTTTGAGCAATCAGAAAATGAATGCCTATTTAAAAGAAATAGCGGGCGTTTGCGAGATTGAAAAAGAATTAACCTTCCACATTGCCCGTCATACTTTTGCAACCACTGTAACGCTTACAAATGGCGTTCCTATTGAAAGTGTAAGTAAAATGCTTGGACATAAAAATCTCCGTACAACTCAGCATTACGCAAAGGTTTTGGACAGAAAAGTGAGTAATGATATGTTGTTGATCAAGAATAAGTTCACTCCTAAAAATCTAAACGTAAAAATAAGTTGAATTTTAAGCTTTCTTTAGGTAGTTAAGGCAAAAGAAAAATTACATATTTATTATTTATCATTACTATAAACATTGGCAGATGAATCAAATCAGGAAGTTAACATTCCTGACTTGATTCTTCTTCTCTTAAACTTATAAGGCTTTCAAGCATTAAATAATCATCTCCACTTTTATCAGCCTCAGTTAAGCTAGATTTTTCCTTATCTGATGGCTTCTTAAATTTTTTGCGTGCTTTAGGAACAGCTTTATTTAATTTTTTACAACTCTCTTTTCCAAGTTCATTATCCAGATTATAGAATGCTTGAAGTATATCTTCATGATCCTGTTTTTCTGTAAATCTCTGCATGGCATTTTCTACCATTGGTTGTAAAGCCTTAGCATATTGTTTTTTTGTTGAATCACTCCCGTAAGCAAGCTGATACATTATCACTCTGAATTCATGTAGATTTGCTTCATAATGCTTTTCAATATTACTTACAACTTTATTTAAGTCAAGTGAATCAACAAATTCCCTACTAAAGGTGTTTGTTCCATATTCCCCAAGCATTGAAATACTCAACAAACTTTCCCAATACCTTGGAGTAGCTTCTTCAAAATCTTTTTTTACTCTATTAAAGTCAACAGAATTGACTATCTCATTAACTTCTTTTTCAAAAAAAATCAATTCAGTCAACCCTGAGAAAAACATTTGAGGAAATCGAATTTCCTGTAAACTAGATCTTTTAATTTGCAAGCTGATTTTGTCAACAAAATATTTGAATTCACTTCTTTTGATGTTTCCTATGTACTTTCGATAAAAAGAAATCAAGTCAAATATCAAATCAATTTTTCCCTTTTCATTTCTCTCAATTATTCTTTGAAAATCTGTAAAATTTAATTTGCTTTGAAAATTTACAACCCATTCCAAATGCCCTGTAGAAATAGTATCAAATAACCATGGTAGATAATTAAATACTTCAACATCTGAATTTTTAATAAGTTCAGCAAACTTATCAGAATCAATTTTATCCATAATCGGTTTAATAACTTCTTTACAATGGTATTTCAATGTAGCTCCCATTTCGTTAAAATAGTACAGCGTACTTTTATCCCCATTATCAATCAAATCGGCTATTTTATCCGCCTTGTCTTTAAAAACCTCATTGGCAATTTTACTGTGTCCTGGCAATGTTGTAGTATGAAGGTGGCTTGCCAAAATTGACAATATTGGCAAACCATGCTTAATAGTTTCATTCGTTAAGCTCTTCCATTGATCTATAGTTAATGAAACAGACCATCTTTTAGTATAATCATTAGCTTGCCCATGTTTCAACCATGACCAAAGAATCATTATTTGTCTAGCTTTTGTAAAATCCTTAAACACTTCATCCAAAAGCTCAGAGCAACCCGTTCTATCTATCAAATAAGCAGTTTCGATAAATGATTTGGAAAACTCACGATGAACCGTTTTGAACTTGCCTCTGCTTTCAACTAAAATCCTTCTATCGCATAAATGATTTAACTCATCTTTTAGCCATTCCTTTGTTGGTGCGGATTGCTTTTTTAAGATACTATTTCGACTATACAACTCAATAATTTCATCAATACTGGAGCCCTCTTCAACTTTTGCAATCTGTTTAATAGAAATATAAAGTACAATTAAATCAAACCTGTCTTCAGCTTGAAGTTCTGCATACATTTTATTTATCCTCAATAATCCTCCACCTAACATAAAAATAAACTGCCACACCGTATCTGTACTCTTAGCATAACTTTCAACAACCCTTTTTAGATGCTGGTCAAAAACTCCATAACCAATTCTATCTCTGCCGTGATTATTGATTTCATTTTCAGTTAAGTAACTAATAATTTCTGTCTCACTTTCTAAAATAGCTGTAATTACCTCTTCGCGAAGTATAAGCCAACTAATATATTCAACGCAATTAGGAAAATGTTGTTCTAAATTACCCTCACTACTGAAAGAGTTCCTTGTGTTTACAAGAATTATTTTTTGCTCTTTTTTTGCAAATTGTAAAATACTTTCAATTTGTTCTGTTTTAAGTTTGGTATTTGCATCATCAATAATTAAAACTAGGGGCTTTTGTGCAAGTGTCAGAAATTGAGATATTTCTTTAGCAATTTCAACACTTGATTTGTCAGAAACAACATATTTAAATACTATAGCATCTTTAATGTGCCCGGCAATACCTTTTGCTAGAGTTGTTTTACCACTACCTGAACCGCCTGCAAGTATAAGTTTATTCTCTTTTTCAATAGTCATTAAACAATGATCAGATAAATATCCTTTTGCAAGCTGAAGACAAACAGATCCTTTAGGAGAAGAAAAAGAAAACACATCAGTAATATTTCCTTTTACAGAATAATCTATTATTTCAAATGCGCCAAACGGGAATGTAATTCCTTTTGTTTTGTACTCCTGTGCAATACTCCAAAGATTCTCCCAAGTTTTTTTAATAGCCTTTTGCTCTTCGATAGTTATCTTTTTTGCATGTATATTAGCATGGTCATTCGGACACACTAAAGCCAAATTATCTTCATCATTATTTCGACTCACATGATATTCATCTATATGATGTATGTGAAAAGGTCTTGTGGAAATGCCATCTGAACAGTAGCAACAAACCTCACCACTTTTTGATAAAATTGCATCCAGTACTTCATAAGATATAGGATCCCTTTTCGTTTTACTATATATCAAATCAGTTTCGTCATTTGTAAATCCAAGCTTTAAAAGAGCATATTTGCTCATAGGCTTTAGACTACTAAGATTCAATGATTTTGAATCAATCTTTTGAATCAAATCAGTGTCAAAACCTAGCTCTAATAATCTCTTTTCCGAATCTTTTCTCATAATATACATGTCATGCATTGTAAAGTTAAAAATCATTTATAAACTAACAATTAAAATCAAAATCAAGCGTTTATAAAAGATTTAGAATTAACCTTCCACATTGCCCGGCATACATTTGCAACAACTGTAACGCTCACAAATGGCGTTCCTATTGAAAGTGTAAGTAAAATGCTTGGTCATAAAAATTTGAGAACCACACAGCACTATGCGAAAGTTTTGGATAAAAAAGTAAGTGAGGATATGAAAATATTAAAGGAAAAATTTCATTCTATGAATTTGCCAAAAGAACTAAAAACAGTAAATAATTGAAATCGTATGTAATTTATAAAATTATTTTATTTTTACAGAATATACTTATGAATATGTTTTATATTGCAATAACTAAACTAAATAAAAATGCCCGATAACTTTTTCCCCGAATTAGATGTACTAAGAGAATTTATAGATAATAATAATCTACGTATAAATCATTCGAATATTCATTTAAAAAGTAAATGTAATTTTAGAACAGGAAGAAGAAACACGAATGTTTATAGTGATGTAATTATATCTTTTAATAATTATAACCGAGAATGTATAGTTATTATTTTTGAAGATTTTGATGTGAATTTTTATCCGACAGTTTTTTTAACACCATATCAAAATATAGATATAGACGTAGATGAGGAAGCTTTAATAATTAAAGGTTTTTTTCAAAATAAAAGATTGGGAAGATATAGAGTTACAATCTTCCCAGTAAACAAGAATTAATAATATAAAAACACTTATTCCTAAAAATAAGAAGAAATTCCCAAACTCATTCCGTCAGTTATTGCAGGCGGATTACCAAATATATCTCGCTGTTTTTGATAGCGATAATTAAAGCGAATGACTGTTTGAGAAGTTGGTCTAAAACTAATTGCAGGCATTATGCTCCAAAGATCTTCTCCTATATTCCCACCTGTTTCATTAAAAGTTCCGACATTCCAATCTACATATTCTAAACGGCAGGCAACATTCAGTACAGCATTTTCCCAACCTAAAATAGTTCTCTTCAAAATAGGTTGTACAATATCCATAAAACCTCCGTACTGCTTATTTCCAAATTGCTGAGAATAAGTTTCAGGAACATCAACATTGATCCAGGCAAATTCCGTTGTGATAAATGTTTTCGTTTTTGGAATCGTTGTATTAAAATCCAATGCAAATATAGAAACACGTCTTTTCACATCAATTACAATCCCATCCTCTTGAAACTTATTATAAATTCCTTTCATATAGGATATTCCTAACTCTCCTATTTTACTATTTCTAACTGCTAGCTTTCCTGTAAATAAAGGTTCACCGCTATTTATTTCTTCAAATCGTTCGGGATTTTTCTTTGCTTCGGGTAAAAATGTTTTGTTTTCGGCATTTTCAATTATTGAATCGTCAAAGTTTCCGGATAAATAAACCTCATAGCCAAACATCCAATCTTTAGAGTATTTTTTTCCAAACAACCCAGCCCCAGCATTGCTAAAGGTAGCCGGCAACATTTGAGTTGATGATATAGGTCGGTCTGTAAATTCCCATTTTGGTCCGTCGTGATTTTGATTAAAAGAACCTATTGGATTTAAAATTATTCCTGCTCTTAAATTAACCAACGGATGAAACTCTACATCAAGTGAAGCAAATTCTATGGCTATTTCTTTCCCTCCATCCTCGAATTCTATTTCACTCAAAAATTTTACTCGTTTGCTAATGGCTGATGACATAAAAATAGATAATCTTCTTGCTTGAAATTGATGTCCTTCTGAAATTCCATCCGTTGTCATTTTTTGCCAATTCATTTCTAAATAACCTCCAATTGATATTGGTGTTTTATTGATATTCAGCGCAGGTCTATTGTATAAAGCATCCATATTCAGGATGTTTTTCACAGTATCTTTTGGGATTCTTTTCAGTAAATTGGGATCAATTTGAGCAAAGGAAATTGTACTATACAGAAGTATAAAAAGGAATATATAAGTTGGTTTTAATCTCATTTCAGGGATATTTTTAAAATGTTGTTTTCAATTATTATTGGAAATTTTCTTAAGTCTTCATCTGCAGGTCCGCTTTCTAAAATACCTCTATTGCTAAATTCACTTCCGTGAGCAGAACACTGAAGTTTATCTCCAAAGACTTGTAATTCTGCTCCCTGATGAGTGCAAGCCATTAACACAGCAGTATAATCAGTAGCACCAAATCGATAGATACAAATAGGAGATTTTAATAACTCATTTTGGATAATGATATATTTCTTATAGGTTGTTTCTCGTTCCTTTTTAATTTCAAAATCAGAAATCGGAACTAAAATATCCGACCCTTTGATTTCCTTTGAATGAACTTGGGAAGAACTGCAACTTTGTAACAATGATGCGCCTGCCAATCCTGCAAGACAGCCAAAACCACAGGCTTTTAAAAATTCTTTTCTATTCATAATTACAATGATTTTATAAATTTTAATACTGCATTTTTATCGGATTGTGAAAGATTTTCAAACGCATTTTTACTATTTTTTGCTTCACCGCCGTGCATAATTATTGCTTCTTCAATACTTCTTGCTCTTCCATCGTGCATTAGGAAATAATTCCCCCCTTGTGAGTTTTCAGAAAGACCAATTCCCCAAAGTGCAGGTGTTTTCCATTCAAAAGTTTTGGCACTCCCTTCTGTATAACTATCATCTAAACCTGTTCCCATATCGTGTAAAAGTAAATCGGTATAAGGTGCAAAGGTTTTGTTGGAAAGGGCTTTAATAGGCGAATATCCTGTCTTTAATTCAGATTTATGACAACCTGTACAATTGATTTGATTAAAAACAGTTGCACCCTGTTTTACAACAGCATCATTTGAATTGCGTTGCACAGGAGCTTTTAATGTTTGCAAATAAAAAACAACGTCATTTACGGTACTTGTAGCTACTTCAGGGTCAATTTCCAGATTGGTATAAGTATCAATAGGTCGGAATACGGATGTTATCCCCATATCTTGATTGTAGGCGTTTGCGGTTTGATGCAATAAACTATGAGCTGATGCTTTTTTACCATAACGACCTATATACTTCCCGTTTTGAGAAATTGCACTTGAAAGAGGTATTACAAAATCAGGGATATCTATCCAGTTTGGAATCCCTGAAATTCCATCACCATTACTATCATTAGGGTCTGTCATTGCTAAGATATCAGCATCAGTAACAAATTGGATGAATCCTAAACCAGTATTTGCGGGTGGCGTAAATTTTGAAAAAGTAGCTCCGGCAGGGATTTGTTCAGGAATGAATCCAGGTAACCCTCTGTTTTGTAATTGTGGTCCACCTTTGTGAAGAAATAAATTCCCTGTTTCATCAATTTGTCCAAAACGGATAAGTGTTGTAAAAGGATGTCCTTTACCGTCACCGGCGTGACAACTGATACAACTTGTCGCAACAAATGTAGGACCAAGTCCTGTTTCTCGAGTGAATACCTCATTAAATGCCTTGTCACCTTTTAAAAAACGAGCTAATTCTTCTTGTGTTAATCCTTGTACTGTTCCATCTAAAACTTTCTCGTCAGATGGGATATCCGTGTAGGTTGACTCACAGGATATTAAACCAACAAAAAGAAAACAAACCACAAAAAGCTTATTCAAAAATTTATTTTTCATTACTCTAAATATTATTTTTAGTCAAAACTAAATAAATATTTAGAACAGCGATATAAATATTAAAATATTTTAAAACGTAATTCTATTACATTTGTTAAATAATTAAATATCAAATGGCAAAAACACAAAAAATAAAAAAGAAAAAGATTGTAAAGAAAAAACCAATTACAGCATACGCTGTAATTCGTATTATAATGATAGCTCTAGTGTGCTTAATCTTGATATTAGGAATAGTGGCAAAGATTATGCACTATTTTAATGTTCATTTTAAATAATTATTTGCTACTTTTACAGCAGTGAAACTTACAAACATCATATTATCAATTGTTTTTCTAATACTTTCGTGTATGCCTTGTGCAGATATGGAAGTCAATAGTGCTACACATACTCAAACAGAGTTTGCATCAAACCACGAAAAACATTCTCACGATAAAGAAAAAGATTTGTGTTCGCCATTTTGTATTTGCAGTTGTTGTGGTTCGCAAATGGCAAGTTACTCTCAACCTGTAATTATTGACTTTCCAATTCGTTTGGAAGGAATCAAAACACAATTACCTACTTACAAATCAATTTTTTCTTCCAATTTCTACGGAAGTATTTGGCAACCGCCTCAAATAGCATAATGATGCCCGAGTAATTTCGGGTTAGAAAGTTGTGACCTTTTCACAAATAATGGCAAATATTCTATTTGCTGATTTCTAATTCATTATAATATTTTATGTTAGACAAAATCATACAATTTAGTATAAAGAACAAGTTCATTATACTCTTATTTACCCTTGCACTTATAGCTTGGGGAAGCTACTCTATTAAAAATTTACCGTTGGATGCCTTGCCGGATGTTACCAATAATCAGGTACAAATTATTACCACCGCACCAACATTGGCAAGTCAGGAAGTAGAACAATTAATTACTTATCCGCTTGAACAAGCAGTAAAAACTATTCCGAAAGTAATCGAATTACGCAGTATTTCTCGTTTTGGACTTTCTGTTGTAACGGTAGTCTTTAAAGATGATGTTGATATTTATTGGGCTCGCCAACAAATTTTTCAACGTTTGAAACAAGCAGAGGAAAACATTCCTAAATATGCTGGATCTCCCGAATTAGCACCTATTTCAACTGGTCTTGGAGAAATATATCAATATGATGTATATGCAAAAAAAGGCTATGAAGACAAATACGATGCTGTAAAACTGCGAACTATTCAGGATTGGATTATTATTCCACAATTACAAGGCGTTGAAGGTGTCGCCGAAGTAAGCACTTGGGGCGGAAAATTAAAGCAATATGAAGTGGCCATCAATCCAAATAAACTAAATAGTTTAGGAGTTACCATTACCGATATTTTTAATGCTTTAGAAAAAAACAATCAGAATACCGGTGGTGCTTACATTGAAAAAGATCAATATGCTTATTTCATTCGTGGCGTGGGTATGGCTACCGGCATCAAGGATTTAGAGAATGTTGTCGTAAGTAATAAAAATGGTTCGCCTATTCTAGTTCGAAATGTAGCTGAAGTGCGCGAAGGTGTAGCATTACGCTATGGTGCTTCTACAAAAGATGGTAAAGGAGAAATAGTTTGCGGATTAGCCTTGATGCTAAAAGGAGAAAATTCAAATGCTGTTGTTGACAGAGTCAAAGAAAAAATGATTCAGATTAACAAAAGCCTGCCTGAAGGCGTTGTTGCTGAAGCTTTTATTGACAGAGGAAAATTAGTAGATAATGCTATTGGAACAGTAACCAAAAATCTGCTTGAAGGGGCATTAATCGTAATTTTTGTATTGATCTTATTCCTGGGAAATCTTCGTGCCGGGTTAATTGTGGCTTCGGTTATTCCGTTGGCAATGCTTTTTGCCGTAATCCTGATGAATTATTTTGGTGTCAGCGGAAACCTGATGAGTTTAGGTGCCATAGATTTTGGAATTATTGTAGATGGTGCTGTAATCATTGTTGAAGCAACAATGCATCATTTACAAAAACTCAAAAGAAAAAAGGATTTAACTCAAGAAGAAATGGACAGCGAAGTATTTCAATCTGCTTCAAAAATCCGTAACAGTGCAACCTTTGGAGAAATTATTATCCTGATTGTGTATTTACCAATTCTTGCATTAGTTGGAACAGAAGGTAAAATGTTCAAACCAATGGCAATGACTGTAGGATTTGCTGTGATTGGAGCATTTATTTTATCATTAACCTATGTGCCAATGATGAGTGCAATGTTCTTATCAAAAAAGACTGAGCATAAAACCAATTTTAGTGATAGAATGATGGCTTGGTTCGAAGGAATATACACTCCCTTTTTAGAAAAAGCATTACGTTTAAAAAAAGCCGTTTTAGCAATCTCATTAGGATTATTTGTATTAGCAATAGTTATTTTTCAAAATATGGGTGGCGAATTCATTCCAACAATTGAGGAAGGAGATTTAGCTCTTAATGCTACAATTATGACAGGAAGTTCGCTTTCACAAATGGTAAAAACAACCACAGAATATGAAAAAATTCTAAAAGCAAAATTCCCCGAAATAAAAACCATAGTCGCAAAAATTGGTAGTGGTGAAATCCCAACCGATCCAATGCCTATTGAAAGTGCTGATTTAATTATCGTTCTAAAAGACAAAAGCGAGTGGACGGGCAAATATGACAATTGGGAAGATTTAGCCAATGCAATGAAAGAAGAAATGGAAGCCATTCCGGGTGCTAATATCGAAATTTCACAGCCTATTCAAATGCGATTCAACGAATTAATGACAGGAAGCCGAAGTGATATTGCCATTAAAATATTCGGGGATGATTTAGAGATATTGGATGCCAAAGCAAACGAATTGATTTCGAAAGTAAAAAGCATTGAAGGTATTGGAGATTTAAAAGCGGAAAAAGTAACAGGCTTACCGCAAATCACGGTGAAATACGATTACAATAAAATTGCCTTATATGGTTTAAATATTACAGATATTAACCAAATCATCCGTTCCTCATTTGCAGGAGAAAGTGCCGGTAAAATTTACGAACAAAGTAAAAGGTTTGACGTAGTGGTAAGAATGGATGCCAATAGCAGAACTGATATTACCGATGTGAGTAATCTATTTGTTCCTCTGCCAAACGGACAGCAAGTACCACTTTCACAAGTAGCAACCGTTTCTTATGAACAAGGTCCTGTACAGGTTTCTCGTGAAGATGGTAAACGCAGAATTACTGTTGGATTAAACGTTCGTGGTCGAGACATTAAAAGCGTTGTAGAAGAAATTCAACAAAAATTAGACAAGGATTTCAAGCTTCCGGCGGGTTATTATGTAACCTACGGTGGACAATTTGAAAACTTGATTGAAGCTTCCAAAAGACTTTCCATAGCTGTACCTATTGCGCTAGGCTTAATAATGGTTTTGCTGTTTTTTACTTTCAATAGTATGAAACAGGCAGGATTAATATTTTCTGCTATTCCGTTATCGGCTATTGGTGGTGTATTTGCACTGTGGATGCGGGGAATGCCTTTTAGTATTTCGGCAGGAATTGGATTTATAGCCTTGTTTGGAATCGCAGTACTGAACGGAATTGTATTGATTTCATATTTCAATCAACTTAAAACTGAAGGAATAACCGACCCATTACAAAGGGTTCTAATTGGTACAAAAACACGTTTACGCCCCGTTTTAATGACAGCTTCTGTAGCTTCTTTAGGATTTATGCCGATGGCATTATCGACAAGTGGCGGTGCAGAAGTCCAAAAACCATTGGCAACCGTAGTTATTGGCGGATTAATATCAGCCACATTACTAACATTAATCGTTTTACCTATTCTGTATTTACTATTTGAAAAAGGAATTAAAGGAAGAAAAAAAATGAAAACAACATTCGTTACCTCAATTATTTTATTGATAAGCAGTTTTTCTTTTGCTCAAAATGGTCAATCTATTTCACTGCAAAAAGCAATAGAAATGGCAAAAACCAATAACATTGATTTAAAAATTGCCGATAAAGAAATTGAAAAACAAACAGTGCTGAAAAAGACAGCATTTCAGGCTGACCCATTGCAGGTACAGTATCAGGGTGGGCAATTCAATAGTGCTGATTATGATCATAATGTTTCGGTACAACAATATTTCCCAATTGGAAGAATTACAAAAGCCAACCGACAATTACAGGAAGAATTAGTCAAATTATCCGAAAAGCGAAAAGCATTATCCGAATATGAAATTGAAAAAGCAGTAACACTCGCCTACTATCAATATTTATATGGTATTTCTATTCAAAAGCTAAATGCAGACTTATTAGCTATTTATTCTAAGTTTCTAAAGAATGCGGAACTGCGTTTTGAAACAGGCGAAAGTGGTAAAATTGAAGTAATCAGTGCCAAAGCAAAATCAAAAGAAATTGAGACCCAACAAGCTCAACTTGAATTTGACTTGGCCATTTATCAAAAGCAATTACAGTTTTTCATTCAAACCGAGGACAATATTGTGCCTGATAGTGCAACGCCAATGCAATTTTCAATTCAAAAGAATAAAAACCAATCAAAAGTAGAAACTTTGGTAACGGATTATTACACACAACAAATTTCGGTGTATCAAAAAGAAGCCAACACATTTAAAGCGTTGAAAACACCAAAATTAGGATTAGGTTATTTTGCACAAACAATTGATACTAAAGCCTATTTTCAAGGATTTACTACGGGTTTGCAAATTCCTTTATTTGGTGGTGTAAATTCAGCTAAAGCCAAAGCATCAGCTATTAGTATTTCACAATCTCAATTAGAATTAGACAAAAATAAATTGGCTTTGAATCTGAAAATGCAGGAATTGAAAAACGATTTTGAAAAACAGCAAAAAGCATTAGAATATTATCAAAAGGAAGGATTGCAATATGCAGAACAGATTATTACAACGGCTCAAAAAAGTTATGCCAATGGCGATATGAGTTATTGGTCCTACATCAGTTTTTTGAATCAGGCTATCGACATCAAAAAACAAAATGCTGAAGCTACCAATGCTTACAATCAAAGTGCTATTCAATTACAATATCCATCTATTTCTAAAAACTAAAATTTATTAAAATGAAAAATATAAAGATAAAAACAACACTCCTACTTCTTGCTTCTTGCTTCTTCTTTCTTACCTCTTGTGGTGATAAAAAAACCGAAGAAACCGGTCACGAAGAAGAAAAGTCAGAAAATGAAGTAGCATTAACTGCTGTCCAATATAAAACTGTTGGGATTCAAACAGGTTCTTTAGAAAACCGAAATCTTAATTTGGTGATAAAAGCCAACGGTTACACTACAGTTCCACCACAAAATATGGCAAACATTTCTACCTTGATTGGTGGAACGGTTAAAGATATTTTAGTTCTTGAAGGCACATATGTAAATAAAGGAAAAGTATTGGCAACCATTCAAAACTTAGATGTTGTTGAAATGCAGGAAGATTATAATTCGGCTGTTGCCAATATTGAATACCTGCAATTAGAATACAATCGTCAGAAAACATTAAGTGACGAAGATGTAAATCCTAGAAAAGTACTTCAGGAAGTAAAAGCAAAATTAGCTGTTGAAAGAGCGAGAGCAAAAGCATCAAAGAATAAATTACAAGCTTTAAATATGAGTACAAGCGGATCAAGCTTGGTGCCAATAGTTTCGCCAATATCAGGTTATGTTGGAAAAATCAGCATTGCCAAAGGAGCATTTGCTGAAACAGGAATAACGCTTTTTGAAGTGGTAGATAATAGCCAAATGCACTTGGATTTGAATGTCTATGAAAAAGATTTAGGCTCTATTGCTGTGGGGCAAACTATAGACTTTATTTTAACAAACCAAGGCAATAAATCCATTAAAGGAAAAATATTTGGCATCAATAAATCATTTTCTAACGAAAGTAAAACCGTGGCAGTTCACGCCAAAATCAATCCGGCTGATTCCAAAGATTTAATTTCCGGAATGTATGTTTCTGCCAATATCAATATTAAAAACGCTACCGTTCCTGCCCTGCCTAAAGATGCAGTAGTAAAAAATGGCGAGAAATACTTTGTCTATATTCAGGAAGAACACGAAGAGAAAGCTACGGCTAAAAAAGGTGAAGCTCACGAACACAAAGAAGGTGAAGCTCATTTTGAAGAAACTGCAGGCGAAGAAGAAGGACATAACGAAATTCATTTCAAAGCAATTGAAGTTATACCAGGAACAACCGATTTAGGTTATACCGAAGTGAAATTTGTTTCGGAGATTCCTGCTGATGCAAAAATTGTAATCAAAGGTGCATTTTATTTGCTTTCTGCTATGAAAGGTGGCGGAGAACACGAACATTAATAAAAATCAAATGACACATCAACATAAATACGATGCAAACGGCAAACAGCTTTGTTGCACACAGGAAGAAAAGATAAATAGCAAAACCGATAAACAAAGCGGTTGTTGCTCTACTCATAACGAGCCCAAAAATCATTCTGACGATGATGGTCACGACCACGAACATTCAGAGACAAATCAATCTGTCTTTCAAATGTTTCTTCCGGCAATTATAAGTTTTATATTGCTACTGATTGCTATTGGTTTTGATAACTATTTTGAGCAAACTTGGTTTACGGGTTGGCTTCGAATTGGTTGGTATATTGTAGCCTATATTCCTGTAGGTTTTCCTGTAATCAAAGAAGCTTTTGAAAGTATTCGCAATGGCGAAATATTCTCAGAGTTCCTATTAATGGGAATTGCAACCATTGGAGCATTTGCTATTGGCGAATATCCCGAAGGTGTGGCTGTTATGCTGTTTTATGCTATTGGAGAAATATTTCAAACACTAGCAGTTCAAAAAGCAAAAAAGAACATCAAATTATTATTAGATCAAAGACCTGATACGGCTACAGTAATTGAAAATGGAAACCCTATTTCTAAAAAAGCTTCTGAAATTACTATTGGAGAAATAATCCAATTACGCCCGGGAGAAAAATTAGCTCTCGATGGAAAATTGCTTTCCGATAATGCTTCCTTAAATACATCTGCTTTAACAGGGGAAAGCAAACCTGATACGAAACAAAAAGGAGAAACCGTTCTTGCCGGAATGATTAATCTAAATACAGTTGCTCAGGTAGAAGTTACAACAGCTTACACCGATAGTAAACTTTCAAAAATATTGGAAATGGTTCAGGAAGCTACTGCCAAGAAAGCACCTACCGAATTATTTATTCGAAAATTTGCTAAAATATACACGCCAATAGTGGTGTTTTTAGCAATTGCAATTTGTTTGCTACCAATGCTTTTTGTCGATGATTATGTATTTAGAGATTGGTTATACAGAGCATTAGTTTTCTTGGTTATTTCGTGTCCTTGTGCATTAGTAATATCAATTCCATTAGGCTATTTTGGTGGAATTGGTTCAGCGAGTAAAAACGGAATATTATTTAAAGGCTCAAGTTTTCTTGATATAATGGCATCTGTTCAGGTAGTCGTAATGGATAAAACAGGAACGCTGACCAAAGGCGTTTTCAAAGTTCAAAAAGTCGTAGCCGTTGGTGTCTCCGAAGCCGATTTGGTAAAATATACATCAGCTCTCGAAACCAAATCTACCCATCCTGTCGGAACTGCAATTATTGAATACGCAAAAGGTGCTGAAAAAAATGTAACCGTTACCGATGTGGAAGAAATTGCAGGACACGGACTAAAAGGAAAAGTAGATGGAAACGAAATCCTAGCAGGAAATGTAAAACTGATGAAGCAATTCAAAATCACTTATGATGTTGGAATTGACAATACACCGTTTACAATAATTGTTATCGCCATCAATCAAAAATATGCCGGCTATTTTCTAATTGCAGATGAAATCAAAGAAGATTCAAAAAGTGCTATTCAAAATTTACATAGTATAAATGTAAAAACGGTAATGCTTTCCGGTGACAAACAAGCCGTTGTTGATGCTGTTGCTAAAGAACTAAGTATTGATAAAGCTTATGGCGATTTGTTACCTGAAAACAAAGTCGAAAAAGTTGAGGAACTCAAATCCCAAAACTTAAAAATTGCTTTTGTTGGCGATGGCGTAAACGATGCCCCTGTAGTGGCTCTTGCAGATGCAGGAATTGCAATGGGTGGTTTAGGAAGTGATGCTACTATCGAAACTGCTGATATTGTCATTCAAAACGACCAGCCTTATAAAATATTCACAGCTATAAGCATCGGTAAAAAGACCAAGCAAATTGTTTATCAAAACATTGGTTTGGCTTTTGTCGTAAAAGCAATCGTTTTGGTTCTTGGTGCCGGAGGATTAGCCACAATGTGGGAAGCCGTTTTTGCTGACGTTGGAGTGGCTTTATTAGCCATTCTAAACGCAATTAGAATTCAGAGAATGAAGTTTTAAAACTTTTATGACTTACAATTAATCTCTTTCCTGCTTAAATAATCATAGTTTAAGCAGGAAATTTTTGATTGAAAACACAAAATATTAACACAGATTTTTTCACAACACTAGTGATTCAAACAATGAAAAAAAATATTTACAGCTTACTTTTTACATTCTTAGGAATAACAATGTTTGCTCAACAATTGAAAATAAATAATAACAATCAATTACTATCAGACACATCTTCATTCCCTTTTAATTCTAGTAATGAGATATTGGAAAGTGCCGATACTTCGGTTAAAATTAGTACCAAAGAAAATAATAAAACTTTACAAATTAATGACACTATTGTATATCCGCCTTTAACAAGAGACTATAGAAAATTAGGCTATAATACCGCTATTGTTTTTGGAACTACTATTGTAGCTTATGGAATTTTATGGTCACTTCCCGAAAGCTTCACACAATGGGACAAAGAAGAAATGAGAAAAAATGGTATTGGAGCTAAATGGAAAGAAAACGTTAAAGCAGGTCCGGTAATAGACGAAGATAATTTCTTTCTAAACTATGTAATGCATCCTTATTTCGGAGGTGTATATTATATGACAGCCAGAAGCAACGGCTTCAATATCTTCGAATCTTTTACCTATTCAGCTTTAATGTCAACATTTTTTTGGGAATATGGAGTTGAAGCTTTTGCAGAAGTTCCTTCTGTTCAGGATTTAATAGTTACACCTGTCTTGGGTTCGGTAGTCGGAGAAGGATTTTTCTATGCCAAGAAAACTATTCTTAAAAATAATTCGAAAGTTTTAAATTCAAGATTTTTAGGCAAAACCTCTTTATTTTTGATGGATCCGCTCAATACTATTCTTGACGGTTGTGGTTACAAGCAAAAAGTAAAAACACAACTCAATATTGCTCCAGTAGGATTCAACCCATATACCAAAAATACGACTCTTGGTATATCTTTTTTAGCTAGTTTTTAATCATTAGAACTTTAAAAATATTAAACTAAATATTTAATTTTCTATATTCATTATAACATACAGTTGATTATTTTCAATATAATCAACTGTATTTTTTTAACAAGATTTAGTTTATTAATTATATAATTTCGTCATAATATTGATAATTTTAGTACGTTAATAATTACGCCTTTGATAAATATTATGAAGCCAAAATACATTCTAGAAAACTACGATAGGATACTAAAAGAAATCAAAAATCCAAAGATTATTTTTAGTAATGATTTAATGCCTTTTCTAGAAAATTTTACGTTCAAAAGTTTTCTTATTTATCAAATAGATTTTATTAAACACTATACAATAACAAAATATATTGTAAAAAAACCAATTCACAATCTACATCCAAAAATTGCAAAACTAAATTTCAGGAAAGCTAATATTACTTCTGAATTTGAACCTTTTATACCAAAAATAGTAAAGGAATTAAATATCCCGGAAGACCAAGTTAGTTTACGTTACTGTTCCAAAAACAAGAATACTTTATATCTTTTGCAAAAATGTGAAATCGAAGATTTATCTCAGGAAAAACGTTTCTTTTTATACTGTTATCATTCACTCAAAAATGAAAATCAAAAAATCAAAAAGTTAAATAAAGAACGTGTTTACAAATTAAAATCCAGAGAACGGATTGAACAGCACATTCATAGAAAACAATATGCGCTTGAAAATTTAGCAAATCGATTAATCAAGGAAATAAACCCACAAAATTCATCTGATCTTTATCAATTTTCAAATAATTATGATAAAATAGATTGTCTGAAAATCACCTATATCTATTTGGAAAAATTACTCCGTTTCATTGAAAAAGAATACCGTAATTATCTCAACTTAAATATTAAAATTCCAAATAGATCAGCCTTAGTCAAAGAATTTGAAATTACCAAAAAATTTAAGAAAGTAAAATTACAATTGTTAGGAAGTGATATCAATAACAATTTATTGAAATTAGCATACGAACCTCTACAAAAAATTGCAACTAAAAACATTCAGGAAAAATTAACATACTACGAATTCAATTATTGTTCAGGATTTATAATGACATTTTACAAACAGATTAATTTTTCTGATATGTCTGAAGAAACTATCAAAGAATTTCTTTTTGACATAAATTTCAATTCATTACAGTTTTTTAAATACTTAACTAATGAAATTTTAGAAGAATTAGAAACTCAGGACGACGATATCAAAAAAATAGATGCTCTATACCGGTTTCTCAAAAATTACAATCAAAAGCAAAGCAGAAATATACTAAAATACAAAACAAACTTGCCCTCATTAAAAGAACAGATTATAAGTTGGATTGAAGAAGAAATTGAATATCTAAATCGAAAAATAAAACTCGAAGTCAAACATTTTCCAAACATTTCCAGCAATGAAGAAAAAACCAAACTCTTGACAGGTTTATCAGTATCACAGCTAAGCTGTTTTTTCGGATTATTAATGGAAACAGGAATTATAAAACACAAAAACCAAACAGATGTTTTTCGGTTTATTTCAGAAAACTTCAAAACTGCCAACACCGAAAGAATTTCTGTTGATAGTATAAAAGTAAAATATTATAATGTCGAAAATACTACTAAAAACGTACTTCGGGAAAAAATAATCGAATTACTCGGGCTCACGAAGTACTAAAACTTCTCGCATCATTCTCCACCCAAAACCAGCCATTCCAAGTAATGTTTCATCTTCAATCTGCAATAATGTGATAAGATTGGGGATTTTATGCAATTCCATAAAATGTTGTAATTCGGGACTAATTATTGTTTCTTTCATTATACTATCTTTTTAAAGCATACAAAAAATCCCATTTGGTATTGGTACAAAACAACAGCGTGGGACATCGATCACCAGCCAAAGAGGTACGACCAAGCACCTACAGCTCCGATAAACCGAGCCCACGCATAGCGTAGGCGAACAGTTTATTTGTAGAGCTGATTTTGAAATTTGGTCGTTTTCTTTGGCTCGAAATAACTTTCGCAATATATATTTATAGGGCTTGCCCTATTTTGTATTCATTAAGCAAATTTAGTCATAAATGTATTAAAATAGTATCCTATAACACATAAATAAAAAACTTTTTTACTGTGATTGCCTTATTTTGTTGAGGTTTGTTGGGGGTTCCGTAACCCCCGTAACTGTTTTGGTATTACTTAATTATTTCTCTTTGTCCGAAATATTTAAAACCACAACACTATGGCAATCGAAGTTATCACTCGCGAAGATCTAAACGAATTCCGCGCACTCCTGCTCGCTGATTTAAGCGAAATGCTCAATTCAAAACCACAACAGCAAAAACAATGGCTCAAATCCAATGAAGTCAGAAAACTGTTAAACATTTCTCCGGGTACTTTACAAAACCTTCGGGTAAACGGCACAATAACCTATACCAAAATTGGCGGTATCATATATTATGCAACTGCTGATTTAGATAAACTATTAGAATCCAATAAAGTCGAAGCTTCAGTGACTTTATTCAATCCTAAATGGCTAGTGAGATGAATTATATAAAACATCTCACAGGATTTTTTGAGAAAGTAGCAATAGACAAAACACTCAATCCAACCCACGTAAGTTTGTATATAGCACTCTTCCAATTTTGGAATTGCAACCGCTTCAAAAATCCAATTAGTATTTCACGTGATGAGGTAATGCGGATAAGTAAAATCAGTTCCAAAGCAACCTATCACAAATGCCTTAAAAACTTGCATTCTCTAGGGTATATCAACTATGAGCCATCCTATAATCCATTCAAAGGAAGCCACGTTTACCTATTCAATTTTTCAGATGATTTAAAGCCAATTCCAAAAAACGAAAAAACAACAATACCAAAAAACGAACCTGCTTTTGAACTAGTCAATGAACAAGTAGTGAACAAGCTTTGTACAGCTAGTGATACAAGTAATCAGACAGGTACTGAACAAGCACTAGTATCTTATATAAACAATACAAACATACCAAACATTTCAAACGATTTAAAGATTGTAAACTTGGACGAGCAAGCAAAAAAAATTGAAATCGACGATGAATTTTTAAAAATTGTTGGTACTGAAGAAAAAGAAAAAAGTTCCGCCAAAAAAGAAAAAGAGTTTCTTGTCACTTCGAGCGCAGTCGAGAAGCCAACAATCGAAAATGTCAAAGCTTATTTTCTCGAACAACACTTTCCGGATATTGAAGCTATTAAGTTTTTCAATTACTTCTCCAGCAACGGTTGGTTAGTCGGAGGTAAAACACCGATGGTCGATTGGCAGGCATCGGCACAAAATTGGATATTAAACGCACCCAAATTCATTTCAAATGAACAACAATCCAACAGAGCAAAACAACTCAATACAGGAACAGACAAAGACTATTCCGAGCCATTATAGCTACACTGAAATAATACTTTGGCTTGAAAAGAAAGGAATTGAATTATACGGCAATCATTTCAAAATTCTTGAAAGCGATTATCCAATAATTTACAAACTCATTGCCTATTTTCTCAAAGACGAAGCAACTTGCTTTCAATACAGCATTAATCTCAACAAAGGAATTTTACTTTCGGGTCCAGTAGGCTGTGGCAAAACATCACTAATGAATTTAATGAAGCACCTCACTGCTACCGAACACAAATTTTTAGTAAAACCCTGCCGGGACATTAGTTTTGAATTTATTCAGGATGGTTACCAAATCATTCACAAATACAGCAAGGGAAAACTCTATGAATCCGAACCCAAAACAATATGCTTTGATGATTTAGGAACAGAAAACAACCTGAAATATTACGGAAACGAATGCAACGTAATGGCAGAAATTCTATTAAGTCGGTATGATATTTTCACAGCTAAAAAAATCCAAACGCATATAACCACAAATCTTTCGGCTACTGAAATTGAAACCCATTATGGGAACCGTGTAAGAAGCCGATTGAGGGAAATGCTCAATTTGATTGGGTTTGAAAGAGATATAAATGATAAAAGGAAATAGATATTAATAGTTATTTTTGTAATCTAAATCATTATAATGATAACAAGTATAGAACAAGCACTATTAAGTTGCAATCCAGATAAATTTGCCAATATTTGTAGATTATACCTCGGTTATAGATATCCGATCGTAAATCCTACTGGTTTAGTTGTAGGAAAAGAAAAGTCAAAGAAAGGAACTCCCGATAATTTTATTTCGGATAATGATTCTTATATATTTAGTGAAATTACTACCATTGATAAAAATCAATTAGTTCCGAAATTAAAAAAGGATATTGAACATTGTTTTAATCAAAGTGATATTTCTTCAGACAAAATAATTAGAATTATCTTAATCTGCAATCAAGAAATTACAACGAAAATTCAAGAGGAACTGAATGATCACAAAAACTCAATCAATAAATTTACTAAGCTAGAAGTAATTGGCATAGATGCTTTTGCAACTATTATTTTTAGAGATTTTCCTTCTTTAGCCAAAGAACTGGGATTGACTATAGATACAGGTCAAATTTTAGAAATGAGCGAGTTCATAATTCAGTATGAAAAATCAAAATTTGCGACACCTTTATCAAATGTATTTTTTAACAGAGAAACGGAATTAGACAAAAGCATAGAACTGTTAAATAAATATGACTTTTTACTAATTACCGGGCAAGCAGGTGTTGGTAAAACCAAATTTTCAATTCAGTTAGTTACAAATTATTTGAAAAGTAATCCAGGATATATTGTAAAATATATTAGAAACAATAATCAATTAATTTGGGATGATCTAAAAGTGCAAATCACAAAAAATAACAAATATATAATTGTTGTTGATGATGCTAATAAACTCAAAAGTAATTTAACATCAATTATAAATTTTAAAAATGAATTCAATTATGATGGCATTAAAATAATAATGACTGTTAGAAATTATTTGAAACAAGAAATAGAATATCAACTTAAGGAAAATGGTTTAATTGAATTAATGAATTTTGAGAAGTCAGAATTGGCAAAAATTTTGCAATCTCCTGAATTTAAAATTACTGATTATTACACAGACAGAATATATTCCATATCAAAAGGAAACCCAAGAATTGCCTTAATGGGAGCTATTGCCGGAAAAAATAATGAAATCGAAAAACTTACAAAAGCATCTCTAATATTAGAAGAGTATTTTTCTTCTGCTAACAATAGTATAAAAGATGATTTAGTTTTATTAAAGACTGCTGGAATACTAACGCTTTTTAGAACCATTGATATTTCTAATTCAGGTGTAATTGATGAAATTTCAAAGCATTTTGATATTAACAAAAATAAATTAATAGAGAAATTAAGCTTATTAGTAAAAAATGAAATTGCTGATGAATACAAAAACACGTATAAAATTGCTGACCAAATTCTTGGAGAATATATTTTCTATTTAATTTTTATTAAAGAACAACATATTCCATTCAAACAATTATTGGATTTACATTTTGACGACCGTAAAATTTCATTAATGAATCTTTTAAATCCAATAATTAGTAACTATGGTTTTTATGAAATAAAAGATTTGATATTGTATGATGTGAATCAAAAATGGAATTCTATCCAAGAAGACCGCGATAAATCAATAAAATTTTTAGAAAGCTTTTGGTTTTATTTAGAAACTGAAACAATACTATTCATAAACAAAATTATAAGTTCAGAAACGGCTTTTGAAATAGATACTCTTAAGTTTGAAATTTACAAAGACAATTCTATTGAATCGTATGATGATAAAATAATTGATCTTTTAGTAAACTTCCAAAGCCTTCCAGATAAATTTGAAGTGGCTTTAGCTTTATTATTAAAGTATGGATTATCAAGTCAACTGCTATTTACAAAAGTCCTAAAAGTTTTCACACAATCATTTACATATAAAAGATTTAGTTATGAATATGGTTATAAAATTCAAATAAAACTTTTTGAGTTTTTATATTCAAAGGTTAATGAAAATAGCCTTTTTTATTCCAAAATCATTCTATTTATTGCAAATAAATATTTAATTGATAGTTATCAGTGTCATTATGGTGGAAACGGAAGACAATTCTATTTTAGTCAAGAATATATTATACTAACTGAAGAACAAAAGAATTTTAGAACTAAACTTTTTGAGTTCATTTTTGAGTGCTATAAAAATGTAGAATTGAAAGATAGTGTATATGATTTCTTTGATAAGCATCGGTATTCACATCTTCATCAAAATGAGAAAAGAATAATAAATTTTGATAAAAAACTAATACTTCCTTTTTTTGAAAAAAATTTTAACAATGGAGAATTTAGAGAATCTTCAATTGTACATAATTATATAAGGAAACTTGGTTATTTAAAAATTAAGGTAAAGAAAGAGGTTAAAAATCTTATTAGCTCAAAAGAATTTAAATTATGGTTATTGTTAGACGAAAAGTTTGACAGAAATGAAAAGATAATTAATAATTTTTCAGATTATACTTTTGATGATTACATTGATCTAATGCATTCCTTGAATATAATTTTCGAGAATAAGAGTGGTAATTATTCTTGTTTTGAAACAATAACTAGTCCTGTTTCAGACATATTTAAAAATCTCGCTAAAAAAGATTTTAATCTGTTTATTAAAGTATTGAAAAATGTGTTCGAGTATGAATATTCAAAAAATCTATATTTTAGAGTAATAATATCAAATATCAATTTTGATAAAGATAAAGTCGAAAAATTAAAATTAGTATTTAAAAAAAGTAGAAATAGTGATATTAATTTAATGGAACTCTTTATAAGAATTCCAAAAGAATATTTAGAAATAGAACACTATAATTCAATTGTGGATATAATACAAAAAGATGATTTCAAAAATATTTGGTTTATAGATCATCTTATAAAAAGGATTTCTGATTTAGAATTGAATATTGAAATTGAAATTGAGAAGTTACTCAATATAATAATTTTAAAAACTGAATTAAATGATAATCTGTTTATGTATGGTGATTTTTTCGAAATCGTTAATGACCAGTATCAATCATCTTTCATAAAAAACTTAAAAAAACTTGAAAAGGTTTATTTGTATTTAGATAATGCAGGAAGGCATTTTGATTATGATTTGAAAGTATTAAAGATGATTTTATCTCAAAACCCCAATTTTATAATTGATTTATTGAAATATAATTTTGACGATAAAGATTATTTGTCTAGAAGAGATTTTGATGAAAATGACTTCAAAAAACTTTGGGATTTGGATAATTATGAAATTGTTTTTGAAAATATGATTAATTATTTAGTAAATTTTAAAAGTGTTTTTCTTCATCGAGCTTCAGAATTTTCAAGTGCATTTAGAGGAAATAGCCAAAAAGAAATTGATTTTTTGCATAATCAATTGGTGAATACTGAAAATAAGAAAATGATTGAATTGATATTCAATATCATTAGTAGTATCTACAGAGATAAAATGTTAGATTTTCTCAAAATAATTTTAGATAAAGACTGTGATGCAGAACTTTTCAAAAGACTCGATTTTTATGTTTCTGCCGGAGTTACAATGGGAAGTAGGTTGCCAAATATGCAATTTGAATTGTCCCAATTAGAAAAAGTGAGAGATTTTCTTGTAGAACAAAATAACATAAACTACTACGAATTTATAGAAATCATTAATCGAAATATTATGTATTCGAAAATGAGTATTGAAAGCGAAAGAAAAAGTGAATTCGTTAGTGAATGGGATTAATTAATATTTTTTAAAAGTAATTATAGTAAAATGAAACTAGTAGCAATTTGGGTTGAAGATTTTATGAAAATTAAAAATCAAGGTTTCAATTTTGGAGGTAGAAATACTTACTCCTTCAATTTTGACCAAGAGAAAAGAATTTTAAATATTAATGCTCACGATACAACTGACTATTACAACTTATTTGGTACTTCTGAAATAAGAAATATTTCTGGAATAATAGGTATAAATGGCTCTGGAAAAAGCTCTTTATTAAAATTAATAAATGTAATTAATGCTGAAAAACCATTAGTGAATAATGTCATTCTTATTTTTGAAAATGAACAAAAAAACGAGTTTGAAATAATTGATTATGTTAGTACCTTTTTTAGTTTTGGAAAAAAACAAGCATTAAATATTTTACTACCTAAGAAAGGAATATTCTCTGAAGAAAATAAAAAAATAATCCAAAAGAAAAACATAAACCCTTTCAAAGAAATTGACTTAATTTTTTATTCAAATTTAAGTTCAAACCAAAACGTAAACTACTTAGGATTAGACAATCCTTTAGACCGTTCAGTTGATTATCAGTTGCGTCAATCACTTTCCCCTAATAAGGTATCTGAATATTTAAAAGATTACAATAAGAAGAAGGAAGGTGAAAAAACGTATTTACTTTTAGAAGAAAGCTTTAATTTACAGTCTATATATCAAAATGAAAGATTAGAAAGAATGGTCAATTTTCTTTCTGATAGTATTGAAAATCAATTTTCAATTATAGGAGATATTAAGTTTCCAGAAAAAATAACAATATGGTTCAATGAAAATATTTTTCCTGAGACAATTAAATTGATAGAAAAATCTGAGTATGATTTTAATAGATTAGTAGAAATATCTAAGCATTGTTTTAAATTATATAACGAAGAAGGAAACTTTAAAGAAAAATTAAAAAAAGGAGTTATATTCCATTATTTATTTTTCGCTTTTTATAATGATTTTTTTAAACGAACTGGTAAACTTGGATATGTAGAGAATTTATCAGTATTTGTTAAATCACTTCCTTTAGATGGTAATATTTTTAACTCAATATTTGGATTTTTAATTTCTCACAAAAGTGAGAAACAAAATTATGAGATTGATAAAATAAATGACTTATTAAAGAATTTAAATGTTTTACTTGAAAATATTGAAATATCAGAATCTAAAGAGTTTTTTGGTAATGGAAATTTTGAGCTTTCAATAAACGAGTATTTATGGAACTTTTTAAAAGAAATACTTTTAATAACTGATTTCAAATCAGAAGCTGTAATAAATTACAGTATTACACCATTTAGTTCAGGTGAAGATGCAATCTTATATCAATTATCAGAATTTCACGAAGCATTTAAGCATTCGAATAAGGAGAATATAATTATAAGTATTGATGAAGGAGAATTATATTTACATCCAGAGTGGCAGAGAAAATATATTAATACCATATATCAATTCTTTCAACATTATGGTAAGAAATATGATAAAAAAATCCAAATAATTATTACCTCTCATTCTCCTTTTATAGTTTCAGATATTCCAAAACACAATTTGATATTTTTAAAAAAAGATGAAAAAGGAAATTGTAAAGTATCTAACTCTGAAAACCATTTGCCAACTATGGGAGGTAATATTTTTGAACTTTTCAATGATGGATTCTATGTTAAGGAATTTATTAGTGAGTTTGCTTTTGATAAAATTAATGAAGCTATAAAGTGGTTAAATGATGAAAAATCCGAGTTTAACGATATTCTTGAAGTTGAAAATTTTAATAAACTAATAGGTGAATCTTTAATTAGAGACGAAATTCAAAAAATGATTGATTTCAAAAAAATGAAAAATTTTGATGAATTTTTCGAGCTTATTAAAACCAATAAATCTAGTACAAAAAATGATTAGTGTACATTACTCAAATTACAAATCTTTTTTAGAAACTCATTCAGAATCTATTCTAGACTATTGTAACACAACTGCTAAAAAATATAGTACTAAAAAAATAGATAGTTTGATAAAAAACTATTTTAATGGATTTATAAGTGATTTTGAGGATTTGTTAAAAGCTAGTCCTGAAAAATTATATGAAATTAAAACTTATTTTGACTCACTGCCTTTAGCAGACAGAGAACAAATCAACAAAAATTTTGACCTCGAAACGCTGTATGATTATTTTATTAAAGGAATTTACGAAAATAAAAAACTCGACACTAAATATTCATCTTCGTATTTAGCCGATAACTTAGACATCTTCACTTGTCCATATTGTAATGAAAATTTTACGTATTCATTTAGATACAAAGTAGGTGTCAATCCTGTTAGAAGAACATTTGATTGGGATCATATCTACTCCAAAACGGATTATCCTTTTTTAGCCATTTCATTCTTTAATTTAATTCCTTGTTGTAAAGTCTGTAATTTTATTAAATTAGATCAAAATATAGATTTTTTTAATCCCCATCAAAACATAAACGTTAATGATTCCTATTTTTTTCTACTAAATCCGACAGGAGCTGGTTTTATTACAGATACTAGTAAATTAGAATTAAATCTAGTTCTAATTAAAACTAAATATAAAGATGAATTTAAAAATTCTATTTCAACAATAGGTTTACTTGATAGATATAGAACCCATAAAGAGATAATAAAAGACATTCTCAATAAACAAAGAATGTATCCATTGAGATATATAAATGCTATTAGTAATCAATTACCTCTTAGTAAAAGTCCTTCATTAAGTCAATTAAGGACTACTCTTTATGGAACGAATTTCAACCATCAATATTATTATAAAAGACCTTTTTCGAAGCTAACTTTTGATATTTTAAACTATACAAAACCATAATATTAACCTTTAGTTCCACCGACTAAAGCTCCGTTTCCAAATGCTTTCAAAAATTTTATCCAATCAAATTTTTGATTAGAATTTCGGTTGTTTAATTGTTGAAAAACATTAATTGTAGCGTTTCCGATACCAAATATTAATGCTCCATTAGTTGCATATTTTAAAGCTTTGTTCATTTCTAATATATTTTCCTTATTCTTTCACCAATTATTAAATCAATTTTAGTTAATGCTTCATCACAATATTTATAAATAAAATTAAAATAATCTTGATAGGATTGAATCTTGACGGGTAATTTTAATTTGATTTCACTTATAATTTCATCAATGTTATTTATCGAAATTTTATTTTCATTAAAGTCATAATATAAATCTTTTTGACTAAAAATTTCAAATCTACTATATGATTTAATAACTGAATTTATGCTTTTTTGTTTTTCTTCATCTAACGTTTGATATATATCATAAAAGAACCCCATACCTGTTGTGAATGGTAATAACTCCCTACCTATTTTATGATTTCTTTCAATAATATTATCTAACCATTTTGATAAAAATAATTCTTGAAAATCAGACCAAGTTAAAAGAGAAATATTGGATTTATCTATTGTTTCTATGGCTCCAGATTGAAATCCAACTTTTGAAATTATGAATCCATTTGTTGCACCATAATCATTAATAACTGACCTTAATGAATGAACTACAGTTTGTGGAATATTATTTTTCCAAAATTTACATTCACACAAGATTATTGTTTTAATACCCTCTTCTTTTTCTGCATAAACATCAATCTCAACTTTACCTCGTAATGTTTGAATAGTTTTTTCAATTTGTGTTACATACCCACATTCATTAAGTATTTCACTTACAAACAATTGCAATTCTCTCCAATTTTTAGGCTCTTTATGATTAATATTTAAACTCATTTATTGGGAATCTAATTGGTCAATATATTTATTTAAATCGATAGGCCGTACAGTACCTAATTTTTGTAATTCAGAAACCAATTTTAAGAAGAAATAAATCAATGTTTCATCAGCAGTACTAAATTTAGTTTCAAATGCACCATTTACTTCAGTATTTACAAAAGACATATCATTCAAAACACAACCTATATTTATTTGCTCTAAACCTTTTAAACTACTAATACAATCATTAAAAGGTTTAGAATTATTAATTGGATCTACCCAGGAATTATCTAAACATAAAAAACCACCTAAAATATTAAACAATTCAGGTGCCTTTTTAACCACTCCTTTATCAACAACCGGAGCCGTTGTTCTATTGAGTTTTCTTACACTTTCAACTTTTTTTCCAGCGTATTCAATATTTGATTTTGAAATTTCTTGTTTTGCCTCAAAGACAGCATAAACACTTTCTACTGGGATGTATATAACACCTCTTTTATTTAAAATGAATGGGGTATATTGGGTATCATAAATCACAATATCAATCGCATCACTTCTATTTCCTTCATAATCGATTATTATCGCTTTTGTTACAGAATATCTTTTAGGAAGATATTTTTCAAAAAAATCAACCCATACGTTTTCTGAACCATCTCCTTTAGTAGGTTCATGTGGTGTGTTAGATCTCAATGATTCTAAATCTTCTTTCATAGTTTTTTGTAATCCAAGAAAAAGACTTTTCATGTTAATATTTTCTCTATGGCTCATATCTATATAATTTATTTTTAAATTGAACATAAAAACCAAGTTCAGTCTTGGTTTTATTATAACCTATAATTAACATCACAGGATTTGTTATTGAAACATCTTTATGATTTGTTATTGAATTAATGGCATTAATATCAGTACTGCTAGGAATGGGTAAATTATCCGGATGTGTATGCCATTCACCCACATAATATTTTTGAGGGTTTTCGGCATAATAATTTTTTAATTTATCTTCTATACCAACGGTATCTCTCTCAAACAAATACGGTGTTGCTTTATATTTATTTGGAAGAATTGTATCAGTAATGTTAAGTTGAATTTGATCACTTGAATAATAGCCTATCAGAAAACCTCCAAATTCATTTGGATAATGTTTAACTCCAATTTCAATAATATTAGAAAGCAAAGTATCCTCAATACTAATTATTAATCCTATTTCTTTATTTCTATATATCAAAATTCGTTCAGTTTAATATTAAACCCATTTTTATCTTCCGTTTTCAAAATAAAGTTCCTTAATACTTTACTTTCATCTAAAAATTTTAAATTCAAATGTTTTATTGCAAATTGTACTAATGTATTTATGTCATTATAAGAAGCTTTAAAAGTTGGACTCCAACAGCCTGTCGGATTATGGATATCTTCCAAATCATTTTCTAAAACATTCTCAAATTGATTCATAACCCAATCATAACTATTTGGCTCTACCGAGCAGACTAAATCTTTTGCATTATTTGTTACTGATAGTGTTATAAAACGTTTTAAATCGACCTGATTTAAAATGTACAATAAATCATTATCAGTTGAACAATCAATAATTAAGTCATAGTCGGCTAACGCTTCTAATTTGCTTTTATTAGCATTTATACCTTGTAATATCTTTGAATAAAAATGCAACTTAGCACTGTCTAAAATCCCAATTTCTACAAATGGTGAAATACTAATTAATTCATTAAATAAATCATTAGCTTTATTACATAAACCTGTTAAAAATGAATATTCTGATCTACAGACATTTTCCGGTTCTTTTATATCAAAATCAACAATATCAATACTAGTACAACCGCTTCTTGTCAAAGTTGTAGCAACAATACTTCCTATAGCACCCACACCAATGATTAAAATTTTACTCTTGGTAATCTTATCTGCCAATTTCCCCCTTCCAAAAAAATAATCATAGGAGCAGTTTCTTGTTATATTCCAAATAATATTTTCATCAATAAATCTACCTTTCCAAATTTGATTTTCTTTATAAGATTCAATGGGGAATTTCCCGATTTCTAAAATTGCTACTTGCCAATGTATTTCTAATTCCGAAATTTTATAACCTATTAATAAAGGAATTGGATTTCCTTTTATTTTTTGATTATCTTTTTGGACTTTGTATAAAAATTTAAAAAAGTCTTGCGTGACTAAATTTTCTAAATTTTTCCAATTACTGATTATAAACTTTTTCTTTATTGTAGGCGGATTATCTAGAAAAACAAATAACCCACTATTATTATTTGTGAATTGTTTAATATGACTACTCCATTTACACTCTGTGATAGTTCTACTAAAAGGATCTTTAAAATTTTGAACAATATTATTATTAATCGTTTTGTCAAAATATAGTCCATCATTTATTTTTGAATATTCAAAAAATCCAAATTGATTTTTATTAAATGAATAATCGACTTCTGTGAATAAATAAGAAAAATGAATGTTATTAAATTCTTTCGGCTGAAGAATTATATGTTCATAATGATTATCATTTTCTTTATTCAAATAATATTTCACAATCCATCTTTTCAATGAATTAATGTCAATTTCAATTTTTTTCTTTAAATCTATATTATGAGAAGTATGAATACAAATAGAGCCATTCCCCATAACGTGACCATATTCTAAAAGATCAGTATTAAAAAATGTTATTGACTCAGTATTTAATCTTTTTGAAGGATATTCAGGATAAATCTTAATGTCAAAAATTAAAGTTTCGTCACTATCATCTATCGATACCTTGATTTTGCCAATAATATTATAATCAGAATCTGAACTAAATGGAATCTCAATTGAAACTCCATTTAGTTCAGAAATGATTTGTTGTATTTCATGTAGTCGTTTATCCATCAATTAACCGAATCTTTCGTTTTTTGGTGGATTAGTATAGAATCCATTTCCTTTATTTCCATACTTGTTATCGGATTTTTCTTCTTCAACAAATTTTGCATTTTCAGGAAAATAAGTTTTTATGTTTTCATCATTATCTTCAATTCTCTCAAGCATATTTTTCATATCATAAGAAAGAATTTCTCTTTCATATTCAGTTAATGAATCAATCAAATCATTAGAGCTGTTTCCAGGATCCTTAAGAGTAAAAGTATCTTTCGTTACTTCATCACGAATATACTCCAATACGGCTTTTAATTTATTCCATAGATTACCCGTAATTTCTTTATTATCAAAAGCTTTAATTGTAATCAGTTCTAAAAAGAATGATTTAGTAGGATAATTATGTTTAGTATTTTTCCAGACTTTTAAAAGACGAATAATTTTTCTAATGGATTCCTTTTCTTTAGTCGCCCTGTCTTTAATATTTTTAATTTGTGCCTGAACATTAGTTTTAATTCTTTCACTCCCAGCATCATAATTACCATACTTATGATACACATATAAATTCAAATTTTCATCATTCGCATACTGGTCTTGATTTAATTCTCTACCCGGAACAACATCAATTTTCACAATATCACCATCATTGTCACTGTAAAATTCAATTCCAACTGAAACTTTTTGTTTTCTGACTGTGGCCACATCGCTATATTTTCCATTTAAAAAATCATAAACATCTTCGAACATTTCTTTTAGTGTTCCTTTTGAACCAAAGGCATTTCTCTTAAATGGTGAAACCATATCAAAATCAAACTTGGTATTCATAGCCGTATTTTTTGCGTATGAACCTGAACTAAACGGAGAATAAATAGTATCTCCATACTTTTCTTCCAAAGCTTCCTTAACCTCTTTGTTCTTTTCTTTGTGCTTGTTTAAAAGCTGTTCTTCTTTGGCAATTTGATGCGTTTTAATTACCGAATCTAAATGTAAATTTTTATCCATATTATTTTAAATTATAAGCGTTCATATCAATTAAGTTGTCTAAATTGTCTTTTTCACTATCATTTGGCTTTGTCCTTAAGTAATCTTGAACAACAATTACCTCTGCCTTTTGCTTCCAATTAGGATAATTCCATATCAAGGTCTTTATGGTTTTACCATTTTTAATTAATTGAATAACAGATTTTTCAGAGCTTCTTATACCTTTTTCAAATCCGTTATTACTGTTCTCATGTAAAAAAACATCCGTGATGTTTCCATTCGCGTCTTTCCAGACACCTGTAATAAAATAATCAGTCATTGTCTATTTTTTATTGTTTATACATCTGACACAAAAACAATCATTATGCCAAAACCATAAAACATTTACACATCTGTCAATATGGCATACTATTTGCTATTATGATAAACATAACGTATCTTTGCACCATATTTTAAAATCTATACATCATGAGAGACTTTAAAGGTATTCTCTACTATATGATTGGTAACAGAATTAAATCCTTAAGAACAGAAAGAGGTTTAAGTCAGGAAGACCTTTCTTTACACTTAAACTTATCAAGAGCTTCAATTTCTAATATTGAATTAGGAAGACATCAAATCCCATTATTTCTTCTTTATGAGTTATCTTTATTTTTCAAGATTAGTATTTATGATTTAATACCCGCAAATGAAGAAATTCAATCAAATTTAAATTCTAATAATCCCGAATTATCTAAAATTTTAGATACACAAAATCTAGATTTATCTCAAAAAGAAAGCCTTGAAAATATATTAAATAGTATATAGTTATGATACTTTATAAAAAAATAGAAGAGCTGACATTTAATATTTTATCTGAATTAAAAATTGACACTCCAAATAAGATAGATGTTTTTAAAATAGCTGAACATTTGGGTGTTGATGTAAAACCTGCCACGCTTGACAGTTCAATTTCAGGACTATTTGTCATAAAAGAACAAAAGCCCTACATTCGATATAATGAGAACGAAGCTCCGCAAAGACAAAAGTTTACTATTGCACATGAGTTAGGACATTTCGTTCTACATAAAGACACTCCATTATTTATTAATAAAAACGAAAAAATTCTTTATCGAAATTCTGATTCTACAACTGGAGAACTTTTAAAAGAAAAAGAAGCAAATTCTTTTGGGGCATCATTACTTATGCCAAAAGTTTTTATTGATGAAGAAATAAAAAACATTCCTCCAGATGTTGATCCAATAATTCATCTTTCAGACGTTTTTAAAGTCAGTAGCCAAGCAATGAATTATAGACTGAATAATTTAGGCTACTCATTTTTAGGAATGTATTAAAACAAATGCTAAACCCAACAGAAATAAAATCAATAGTAAGCTCTGGAGAAGGATTTAATGCTGAATTCAAAGTAAACCTGCCAACCAATCTAAAAGGAATTACAGAGGAAGTATGTGCTTTTGCCAATGCTTCAGGCGGTATTGTATTAATCGGTGTTGATGATAAAAATAGTATCAAAGGTGTTACTATTGATAATTCTAAGCGTTCTGCGATACAAAATTCTATCGGAGAAATTTCGCCACCATTACAATGTGATTTCTATATAGTTGATGTTGAGGGTAAAAATGTTGCAGTTATTGAAGTACCATCAGGTCAAAACAAACCTTATGTTTTATCAGGTGCAATTTATGTTCGTCAAGGACCAAATTCTCAAAAACTGACTACGGTTGAAGAAATGAGAAATTTTTTTCAGCAGGCTGAAAAAATCTATTTTGATGAAACTTCCTGTACAGAAATTGACATCAAAAAAGACGTCCCAAAAATAAATATTGATGCTTTTAGATTTGAAGCAGGATTAGTAAACAACACTTCTGATGAGCAAGTTTTTAGTAATTTGAGGCTAATCAGTAATGAAGGCTATTTAAAAAACGGCGCTGTTTTATTTTTTGCCAAAGAACCAGAACGCTTTTTTGAAAAAGCAGTTATTCGCTGTGTAGCTTTCGATGGTTTAGACAAAAGATACATTATTGATGATAAAATAATGACAGGCACATTATTCCAGCAATACCAACAAAGTATGATTTGGCTTAAATCTAAACTAAATGTACGATACGATATTGAAAATGAAGGTGGTAAAGCAAGAAAAGAATTATGGGAAATTCCAGAAACCGTTTTCAAAGAAGCCATTATAAATTCATTGGCACATAGAGATTATTACGACAAAGGAGGAAGAATTACGATAGAACTTTTCAATGATCGTGTTGAAGTTACAAATCCGGGCGGACTAGTAAGTTCGATTGCAAAAAATGAATTTGGTAAAAAAAGTTCCAGTAGAAACCCTTTAATTTTTGGCTTATTCGAGAGAATGCGATTAGTAGAACAAATTGGTTCAGGTATCAGCAGAATGCGTGACTTAATGAAAGAAGAAGGATTAACACCTCCTGAATTTTATACCGATGGAATGTTTACAGTAACTTTCAGAAGACCTTTTGATTTCGAAATGTGGGTAAATAAGTGGGTGAATAATTTATCAGAAAAGCAAATTATAATCTTAAAAGCCATTCATCAAAATCTAGCAATAAAAAAATCTGATTTACAGCAATTGACTGATTTTAGTAGCACTGCAATAGATAATAATTTAGAAGTACTTAAAAGAAAAGGTTTATTAGAACGTGAAGGAACAAAAGGTGGTGTTTGGATTTTACACTATATCTACCCAAAAATGGGTGAATAAGTGGGTGAATAAAAATGTTTTTTACAATCCATTATCTCATTCAGCTTCACAAAAATTGCTCCTAGTCCAAGTGTTCCTAGCATCAATTCTTTGTTTGCTTCATTTCGCTAATTACTTTTAGTATCCATAGATTTGATATAATTTTAAAAAATCAATGTTTATTTACTTTCATTTTTTTTATTCAAAAACATATCGTAATATTGCAATATAAATATATTACTATGGGTGCATCTAAAACAGACTTCTTTACAGAAAATCAAAACGAACTAGCTATTTTGGCAAAAGCACTCGGTCATCCTGCCCGAATTGCAATTATAGAACACATTTTAAAAGTCAATTCTTGTATTTGTGGAGATATTGTAAACGAATTGCCGTTAGCACAACCAACAGTTTCACAACATTTAAAAGAATTAAAAAACGCTGGATTAATAAAAGGGAGTGTTGAAGGAAACTCAATTTGCTATTGCATTGATGAGAACGGTTTTGAAAAAGTCAAAAGCTTTTTCCAAAACATACATGAACATATTGAAAAAAAGAAAACAGATTGTTGTTAAATTAAAAACTCATATTATGAAACTTTCAGAAATTAAAACTCAATTAAGTACACTTGAAGCTGTAAACTTTCAACTACCAGATGGAACTTTTGTCCCAGAACATTTTCACGTTACCGAAGTTGGTTTAGTAACCAAAAACTTTATAGATTGTGGTGGAACAGTTCGCAATGAAACTGTTGTCAATTTCCAACTTTGGGATGCAAACGATTTTGAACACAGACTAAAACCTAAAAAACTTTTAGACATTATAGCATTATCGGAAAAAGTTTTAGGCATTAAAGACTTCGAGATTGAAGTTGAATATCAAGATACTACAATCGGTAAATACGATTTAGAATTCAACGGAGAAAATTTTGAGTTAGTTAACAAGCAAACTGCTTGTTTAGCTCAGGACCAATGTGGAATTCCATCAAAAAAACAAACAGTATCAGATAAAAACAACGAACCTTGTTGTAGTCCTGATGGGAACTGTTGCTAAAAATGAAACTTCAAGAAAATGAGAATAGCATTATTTAGTGATATACACGCCAATTTACCTGCTTTAGAAGCTTTTTTTGCTGATGTTGAAAATAGAAATGTGGATGCTTTATATTGTTTGGGAGACTTAGTGGGTTACAATATTTGGCCTAATGAAATTATTAATGAAATTAGAAACCGAAACATTGTAACCATTGCCGGAAATCACGATGAAGCCATTGGAAATATGGTCAATACTCGAAAAGAAATTGATGTAACGATTTTAAATAACGGATCAATTTCCAAAGAATTTACCAATCAATTACTAACCGAAGATAATCGGTCATATTTAAAAACACTCCCTGCGAATATTCGATTAGAATTCAAATTCAATACTGAAACAATTGTTATTTTATTAGTTCATGGTAGCCCTAATTCAATAAATGAATACATATACGAAGACCGACCAAAAAATGAATTAATAGAAATGATGAATGCTTCAAAAGCAGATATTTTATGTTTTGGTCACACTCACAAGCCATTTCATAAGGTTTTGGATATTCAGGCTCACGGTGTTACTAACCATAAACATGCTATTAATATTGGTTCAGTTGGAAAACCTAAAGATAATAACAATAAAGGCTGTTATGTCATTTTAGAACTGAACAAACAAACTTCAATGTTAAACGAGAAAAGTATAAATGTAGAATTCATTCGTTTTAACTACGATATTGAAAAAGCCTCAAAAGCTATTGAAGATAGTATTTTACCTAACGAGTTTGCAGAGAATTTAAGAAACGGATATTAGCTCCAACCAAAAAAACATATAAAAAATGACAACAACACAACACATCCTGTTTTCAGAAATAGAAAACCTAATCAAAAATTTAAACATTGAAAACATCCCTGCAGAACGTAAAGAAACATTACAACCGCTTGTAGATTATATTCAAACCAAAGTCACAAATAAGAAAGAAATTCGACTAAACTTAATTTGCACACACAATTCCAGAAGAAGTCATTTGTCACAAGTTTGGGCGCAAACTGCTTCATCATATTTCAATATAAAAGATGTTTTTTGCTATTCTGGCGGAACGGAAGCAACTGCAATGTTTCCAATGGTAGCAAAAACTTTGGAGAAACAAGGTTTTAAAATTAAAACCATTTCTGAAGGAAGTAATCCTGTTTATACTATAAAATATGCCGAAAACGAACATCCAATTATTGGCTTTTCTAAAGTTTATGATGATGCCTTTAACCCAGAAAGCGAATTTGTAGCGATAATGACTTGCTCGCAAGCTGATGGAGGCTGTCCTTTTATCGCAGGTGCTGAGAAACGTATTCCAATTACTTTTGAAGACCCGAAAGCATTTGATAATACACCACAACAAGCAGAAAAATACGAAGAAAGAAGTTTGCAAATTGCAACTGAAATGTTTTACGTCTTTTCTCAAATCAAACAATAATTATGTCTGCTAATAATTGTGCACCAGTAGTAGAAAGAAAAAAGCTAGGCTTTTTAGACCGTTTTTTAACTCTTTGGATATTCCTTGCAATGGCTATTGGAGTTACAATTGGCTATTTCATACCATCAAGTAGCGGTTTCATCAACTCATTTTCAAGCGGAACAACCAACATCCCATTGGCAATTGGTTTAATCTTGATGATGTACCCGCCATTGGCAAAAGTAAAATACGAACAAATGGGCGAAGTGTTCAAAAACACAAAAGTTCTCGGGGCATCACTATTCCTCAATTGGATTGTGGGTCCGATATTAATGTTTTCGTTAGCGTTGCTTTTCCTTAAAGGTTATCCCGAATATATGATTGGTTTAATTCTAATCGGTTTAGCACGTTGTATCGCAATGGTTGTGGTTTGGAATGATTTAGCCGAAGGAAATCGGGAATATGGAGCGGGCTTAATCGCTTTAAATAGTATTTTTCAAGTATTGCTTTACAGCGTTTATGCCTATTTTTTCATTACTATTTTGCCACCATATTTTGGCTATACAGGTTTTGAAGTAAATATCAGCATCGGACAAATTGCAGAAAGCGTGGGTATCTATTTAGGAATTCCGTTTGCACTCGGAATAATCAGCCGATATACATTAATCAAATTAAAAGGCGAAGAATGGTTTCAAACTAAATATGTTCCTGTAATATCTCCAATAACATTAGTAGCGTTGTTATTTACAATTTTAATCATGTTTAGTTTAAAAGGAGAACTTATTATACAAATCCCTATGGATGTTATCCGTATTGCAATTCCATTAGTTATTTATTTTGTTGTAATGTTTGTAGTTAGTTTTTTCATCGGAAAATATTTTGGTGCAGATTATTCAAAATCTACAGCAATTGCATTTACAGCAACAGGAAATAATTTTGAATTAGCAATTGCAGTAGCCATTGGTGTTTTTGGTATCAATAGCGGACAAGCATTTGCAGGTGTAATTGGTCCGTTGGTTGAAGTTCCTGCATTAATTGCATTAGTAAACGTTGCTTTTTGGTTCAGAAAGAAATATTTTGCAATAGCAATTTAATACCTATTAAACACTATTTACTAAAAATTTGAAAGTACTTGTTTTTTAAGCAAGTACTTTTTTTTGTAAAATATAAACCTGAATTGTAACAAAAGACATTTTACATTCCAATTGCCACTCCTTTGCCAACGCTCCTAAAGTTTTTGTACGCCCTAGAACGTTTACGGTTTAAAAGAAAATTTAATGGTAGAGCAACAAAAACTTTCCCCAAGCTGTGTTACATAATTGAGTATTATAATTCATCACAAAGCTTTTATATTGTTTTTTGGTTTTTGCAATGAAGTTATAATATCATTTATGTAAAACAGCCCCGCACCCAACGCGCTAGCCAGTGGCTCCAGGACAACTTTTTTTTTTTGCTCCCTCGCACCTGCCGGCAATAAAAAAAACCGTCCTTCGCCACTGTCTTTAACAACGTTCGCCATTTCATAGGAAGTTTTACGGAATCACTTGCTTTCAAGAACTTTAACAGTCACTGTTTTTAGCAACTTTATGTTTAAATCGGTAGTGTTTGCATTGCTTTTATGAGTAAAAAAATGGCTTTAATCTGTAGTTGATTTGCCTATGGATAAAGCCATTTTTCTACCCATAAAACCAAAAAACCCGGCAAGAGTGTGGTTGTTTTATTTGCCAGAAATTATAGAAGTAATTGTTTTCACGATGGCCAAGATACCATATCAATTTCATAGTACATTATTTGGTAACGGAAAATCTAATTCTTTCAAGAACATTTGTGGTATCAAGCCATCATAAAAACAATCAGAAACACCCCAGTAAGCAAATAAAAAACCACACACTTGCCTGCGCTACTGCCCCATCACACTAGGAATTATCTTTTCATTGTTTTTGTAAGTGTAATAAATTGCTTTTTGAGTTCATTTCTAAAAATCACGATTTGGATAAAGCAATTTATTACACCCACAAAATCAAGTCCAGGAAAGAGTATGGATTTTCAAACCAGAAAAATAATCGGAATGGGTTTTATATTTCTTTTTTCTGTTTTAAAAATCCATACCCTTTCTGAAGAACTTCTATCTTCCTAATCAACGTTTTTAGATCGCATTTCATAAGAAATCTATCGGTCACGAGGAAAATAAAAAAATAAATAAAAAGAAAGTAAAGGTAAGTTCCAGTTTCAAGAAAAGAAAGTTCAAGCCCTACGGGTTTTCAATAAAATCTCCACCCTACGTTTTCGTTTCGCTTCAACACTTTCTTATAAAATCCAAACTCCACTTCCGAACAACTACATCCTAAAATCCCGGGTAGTATTTTCTTGAAAAAACTTGCTTTTCTTGAAACCTCCACTTGAGAGACGACTTTCTTTTTTTTCCTTTTTTCTTTTAAAAAATTATATGTGTGGCAAGTTCAGCGAGGCACATTATCTTAAAAACCGAAAGTATGCCAAATTTCATCATCAAAACCCACCAAAAAGATACCGCTTATACAAAGCCTCATTTATTCATATTAAACAAAGGGATGAACAGCGGAAAGCCACAAAAAGAGCCATTTACGAACAGTTTTGTGATCATTTTTCAAAACGAGGAAGATTGCGAAAATATTTATTTTGTGGCTTACAGCTTATGGAAAACCAAGTTTTGGCATCAATATTTAGTTGGTTCTGTTATTCCGTTTTTACGCCTTCCGGATTTTTCAAAAGAATTTAATCCAAAAGCAAGTGCAATAATGCAGGAACACGAAGAACATCAAAAAAACATCACAGCCCTCAAACTTTTAGAAAAAAAGGAAAAACAATTTCACGAGAACATCAACCTCATCAATGATTTAAGAAGAGTGATTCTGTATCGCTATTCCAAAAAATAAAACCAATTTCTAACTTTAAATTTTCATAAATGAAACTATTTATTTTGTACCAAACCGACATTTGGAAATCCAAAGCATCAAGAGTTTTTTTTGGAGTATTCGACAGTAGACATAAGGCAATTGACAGCGCAAAATACAATAATCTGTATTGTTCATTTGCCGAAGTCGTAATTGAAGAAATTACTTTGAACCTTTTCGAAGAAAATTAATTTTTCGACAAAAAAATGCCCAATCCGTCGGAAAGGGCATTTTTAGTTTAACCCAAAGGGTCACCACAACGAGAGTTAAACTATGTTTTGTGCTTCTTAATGAAAATTTTGAGTATCAAAGATATTAAAAAACTAACTATTGCCCCAAGAGTGGCTAGAATTATCGTTTTCAGAACATCTTCCGAATGTAAATTCGGCAAAACACTCAAAAATGTACCGCCAGCGGTACCCATTACTGTCGAATTACTGTGATCCATCGTTTTTTTCTGTTGTCAATTGGCTAACTGCTGAAATAACACCTCCAGCAACCGCCAAATAGCCTGCTACAGAAGTAACAATGACAGGCAAAGCCACAGGCGCAGTCAAAATTGTTCCGCCAACAGCCACCAATCCCAAACCTACATTTCGAAGCACTTTGAAAAATTTTGGAGTTGGAGCTTTCGCTCTTTTTACTACATTCATAATTAGAATTTTATGATTTAATAATTAATGTTACACTTTCATTATCTAAAGCTTTGTAAACCAAGTTTTTTAATTTAGTAAAAGCTTTTCGGGACATAAGCCCCAAACCAGGTCCTGAAAGTTTCGTTACCGGAGCAATACAGCCATTCAATTCTTTTAAAGCATTATTGGCAGGATGAAATAGAATAAAGCTTCTATTTTTTACATTAATTATTTCCAAATGCCATTGAAATTTCTTGCTGTATCGCTTTTTTATAAAATATTTCCCTTCCGGAATGCAGGAAACTTTCGTTTCGTTATTTTTCCAAGGCAATTCAATAGTATTACAGATGAATTTACCCTCGCATTCGAGTTTACCATTCGTTCCGTCAGGGAAATAAGTTCTAGTTATTGAAATAACCATTATACACCGCTATCTACTTTCACAATCGACAATGGATTGTAAGAACCGTTTTTCAACGAATACATCTGACCATTTACCTCTTGGTAAAACTCCAATCCCAAAGCTAAAAACAATGGTTTTGTACTAGCAGGTGTAACAGGATTAGAATGATTAATCGCAACCGTTGGATTGATATCCCAAGGCAAAATAGCCGTTTCTGAATTGGAAACAACAAAGGTTTCCGCTTCAAAATCAATTTCTGCCCCTGCAGAAATGATTTTATAATGTGTTGTCCCACTTGGTGCCGAAATCATATTCAATGGGGCAAACGAAGCTAAATCGACTGTAATATCTCCCGATACACGGTTAATTGTCGCTACAAATGGAGCAAATAAACTAGTGCCTAATTTTCCTTGAATATTGAACTCAAAACCTGCTAAAAGCTCGGCTTCGCCATCAATTACATTTCGTAAACCTCTCACACTAGTAGTGTCAGCTTGGATAACTTTAATCATTTGTTGAGTTAGTCGGCTTACCATTCTGCTGTCCGCAGAATTGATTAGAACAGCTCTAAAAGCAGTTCTTAAAATTTTGCCTGCTTTACCAGCACGACCAAATTCAGAACCATTTTCACGCGTTCTTTGAAATGCAGGATCACTCGCAATTCTGCTCGCATCTATTCCGCCTTTTTCACGTGCCAAGTGCCCGTCTTTGGTTTTATAAAAAGTAATATCTCCGATAGTACCTTTTAATTTAATTATGCCTTTCTGTCTTGCCATAATTCCTAAAATTTAGATTAATAAATTGTCTAAATCATCATCCTGTTGCAACAGCTGTAGATTGATTTCGGAACAAATTTTAGCCAATAAAACAGAAGAAAAAAGCAAGTACAGTTCGATATGTCACAAAGTGACACAAATGGCTTAAATAGGCATAAATACCTACTTAAAAGCGTCATAAATCATAGAAAGTCACAAATGAAAATTATATTTCAAAAATCCTTATTTTTGTATAAATTTAAACATTGCTTATCAGCAAGTTCAAGCTAATCAAAGCCTAGTTAAAGGCATAGATAATGTATGAAAATAGAAAAGCAGAGGATTTGCATCTATCCGAAGGACATACAGCGTATAACAGGTAAGAGTTATCGCCAAAGTACCCGATTAATGCAAAAAGTAAAAACTGACCTCAACAAGCTCGAAAATGAGTTCTTAACTATCGATGAGTTTTGTTCCTATGCAGGATTAAAATATGAACAAGTCGCTCATTTGATTTTTGGTTAAAATGCGGATTAAATCCCAACTACATTTTAAACCATTGAGCCTAAGCATACTATTAAACAACTAGTTCAAATTTTAGCCTTGATGCTTTATTATTCAAGCAATTATGCTTATATTTGACTACTTTGAATTTAAGATAATTGTATCCTAATAAGGAGGTGTCAGTCAAGGTGTCACTTAAATGAAATACTTTGCGAAGTATTGATTTTATTGGTATCTTTTATAGCAGACGAATCCCTCTTTCTCCGCTGAAAAAATCCTAAAAGGTAGCAAAACCCTGTAAATCTTATGATTTACGGGGTTTTTTCTTTTGCAACCATATCAAATTATTCATTAAATCTTATTTAAATCGAGATAAAATCGAGACCCTAGAAAAATCCAAAATTAGGGTCTCGCTAAACTCTCGGAAGTATTGCAAATAGGCGGTTTAATGACTTGTTCAATAGCTTGTTCACTCATCAAACATCTTGTTTGTTTTCAATTAGGAAATTAAATTGAGTAATAATTAATTGGTCACCACAATGAAAACAAAAATCACACTTCACTTTTATGCCAAAAGCACAAAAGCCAATGCAAACGGACTACTTCCTATTTATGTAAGATTAACAGTTGATGGAAAACGATTAGAGTTCAGTACCAAAAAGTTCGTAGAAAAGACAAAATGGTCTAATGAACTATCCAAAATGAAAGGTACTTCAGAAGAAGCACGTTCAATCAATAGTTACCTTGATTTGATGAAAGCGAAAGTTTTAGAAGCGCAAATGGAACTACTCCACCGAAACGAAGCTCTTACAATCGAAAACTTCAAAAGAAAAATATTAGGAACTGAAGAAAGACAAAGAATGTTAGTTGCTATCTTCCAAGACCACAATAACAAAATAAAAGAATTGGTTGGAAAAGAATATGCTCCAGGAACACTGGAACGCTACACAACTTCATTGAAACATACTATCGAGTTTATGCAATGGAAATACAATGTTTCCGATATCGATATTACAAAGATTGATCATGCTTTTATAACCGATTATGAATTTTGGCTACGAAGCGTTAGAAACTGTGCTAACAATACAGCTGTGAAATACATCAAGAATTTCAATAAAATAATCAAGATATGTTTGGCCAATGATTGGCTCGATAAAAATCCATTTGCAAACTATAAATCAAAAGTCAAAGAAGTAGAACGTGTGTACCTCAACGAAGCCGAAATTCAAACTATAATAGAAAAAGACTTTAAAACAGAACGATTATCTTTAGTACGTGATATCTTCCTTTTTAGCTGCTTTACTGGTTTAGCCTACATAGACGTCAAAAACCTAACAAAGTCTCATATAAGCTATGGTATAGATGGCGAGAAATGGATATTTACGCACAGACAGAAAACCGAAAGTGCTTCTAAAATTCCAATTCTTCCTGTAACACAAATGATAATCGATAAATACGAAAATCATCCACAATGTTTAAATGAAGATAAACTACTCCCTATTCTATCAAACCAAAAAATGAACGCTTATTTAAAAGAAATAGCAGGAGTTTGTGAAATTGAAAAAGAATTAACTTTTCACATAGCTCGACACACTTTTGCAACGACCGTAACACTTACTAATGGAGTTCCAATCGAAAGCGTAAGTAAAATGCTTGGACATAAAAATTTGAGAACTACGCAACACTATGCTAAAGTTCTGGATAGAAAAGTAAGTGAGGATATGAAAGTTTTAAAAAATAAATTTAGAATCAATGAGATTGTAGTAACCGAAAAAATGGGATAACAAATAAATTCATTAAAAATTATTATTAAAGGCACTTTTTAAGAATATCTATTCCTTCTGTTAAATCTTCAATAGAAGATGAAGCAAAACCTAACCTAGTGCCATTTGTGTCATAGGTGGGATATTTATGTATTTTACCGTCAGAAAAGTATAGCCCTTTATTATACGCTTTTTGGGCTAACTTTTCGAGATTTATAGACTTCTCAAATTCAGTCCATACGGTCATGCCTCCTTCAGGCTCTGAAAAATCAACAATGTCGTTTAGCTCATTTTTTAGCAAACTACAAAAATGATTTCTCCTTTCTTCATATACATTCAAGGTCTTTCTTAAATAACGTTGTATAGTCCCATCGTTTAGTAGTTCTGCCATTGAATTATCTAAAATATGGTCTCCTTGTCTGTCAAGTAGTACCCGTACATTAGCAAGATGTTCTATTACATTTTCTGAAGCGACTAAATATCCCATACGAAAAGCAGGAGAAAAACTTTTACTGAAGGAACCACAATAAATTACCATTCCATTTTCATCCGCACTTGCAAGTGGAAGTAACGGACGGTGATTGTAATGAAAATCAAAATCGTAGTCATCTTCAAAAATAATAAACCCATATTCATTTGCCAATCTTAAAAGTTCCAATCTTCTATCAATACGTAGTGAAACAGTTGTAGGATAGTGATGATGAGGAGTAACATATACCATTCTTACCTTATTTTGCATACATATTTTTTTTAATTCATCGACAACTAAACCATGTTCATCTACTGGAATACCAATATGTTTTGCTTTAGCATGTAAAAAATTATGTTCTGCACGTTGCCAACCTGGTATCCCTGAAACAACAATATCACCTTGGGTAATTAAGGCATTACAAACAAGATTAATCCCCATTAAAGTGCCTCGTATTGATAATATATTTTTTATAGAAGTCTTTAAGCCTCTTGTTTCATTCAAATAATTAGATAAAGCATCCTTATAAAATTCCGAACCATCAGGAAAACTGTAACTACCAAATTTGTAATATAACCCGCTTCGAGTAAGTTGATTTCGATAAGCTCTGTAAAGCTCTTTAAGTGGTGCTAATTTGGGATCCGGATAACCATCGTCTAAATGAATTTCAGCTGTAGGAATAAAATATGGATTGGATAAATAGCGATTTTCATAAAGTTTAAAACCAGCAATTTTTTGTGCTTCATTTGAAACTTCATTCTGTATTTTTTTTGGATCGTGTGCTGGAATATGTGAAGAGACAAAAGTACCACGTCCAACAAAACTTTCCAGCCAACCTTGTGTTTGCAATTCTTCAAATGCCTTAGATACTGTTATTCTATTGATATGTAATAGACTTGCTACATCTCTTGTTGATGGTAATTTTTGACCAGCGCTAAGTTTCCCTACCTTGATTAGAATCAGTATCTCATCAGACAATTGAAGAAAGACTGCTCTTTCAGCATTCGCATTTATTTTAATTGAGCTAAATAAACTCTCTAAAATTGGACTATCCATTTTCTTTAAATTGGACTACAAATATAATCCAATATTCAATTACTTTTGAAATCTCAAAAAAGATTATTAATTTTTTTTTAATACATTAAATTGGTTATCAATATAATATAAAAATAATGTTATGAGTGAAAAGGGAATAAATGTTAGAAAAGCTGTGGAAGCTGATTGCGAAAAAATTTGGATACTAATGAAAGACTTAGCTGTTTTTGAAAAATATATTGATTCTTTTGCAATCACTCCTGAAATAGTAAAAGAGAGTGGTTTTGTAAAGTCTCCACCTGATTTTTATTGTTTAGTTGCTGTTGATGGAGATAAAATCGTAGGGATGTTAGTTTACTATTTTCTTCCATATACTGCACAGAACAGACCTGCAATTTATATGAAAGAACTTTATGTAAATGATAGGTATAGAGGACAAAACATTGGCGAACATTTAATGAATGCTTTAAAGGAAGAAGCAATAATTAATAACTGTGGAGTAATAAAATGGACTGTTGCCCCATGGAACGAGGGTGGAAAAAAGTTTTATGAACGTTTGGGAGCAAAGGAAAATACAGAGTGGATAAATTATGAATGGAATGTTTAAAAGGAAAATAGCATAATATGAATTGGCTAATCTTAATTATTGCAGGGCTATTTGAAGTTGCCTTTGCTTTTTGCTTAGGAAAAGCAAAAGAAACATCGGGCACAGAGATGTATATATGGTATGGAGGGTTCTTAGTGGCATTATGTATCAGTATGGGTTTACTGATAAAAGCAACACAGACATTACCTATTGGAACCGCCTATGCAGTTTGGACAGGTATTGGTGCTGTTGGTACTGTGTTGGTGGGGATTCTTGTATTTAAAGAACCTGCCACATTTTTGCGTTTGTTTTTCATTACCACATTAATCTGCTCAATTATTGGACTTAAAGTAGTATCTCATTAAAATAGATAGTATTTAAAAAGAACTTAAAATTAAAAATATATGAAAAATATAGAAATCAAAAAGGTAACATTGGATGATATCAATCTGTTACAGGAAATAGGTAAAAAAACATTTTTAGAAACATTTTCTGAAAGTAATTCTGAAGAAAATATGAAAAAATATTTGGAGGATGGTTTTTCTGTCGAAAAGCTGACTGAAGAACTAAACAACAAACATTCGGAGTTTTTCTTTGCTGTTATGGATGAAAAAGTTCTCGGTTACCTAAAACTAAACTTTGGAGCTTCCCAAACCGAGCTGAAAGACAATAATAGCCTTGAAATAGAAAGAATTTATGTATTGCAAGAATACCACGGCAAAAAGGTCGGACAGGTATTGTACGAAAAAGCATTGCAGGTAGCCAATGAAAAAAAAGCCAACTATGTATGGTTGGGTGTGTGGGAGAAAAACCCGAGGGCTATCCGTTTTTACGAGAAAAACGGATTTGTGGAGTTTGACAAGCATATTTTCAAGTTGGGCGACGATGAACAGACCGATATAATGATGAAAAAGTTTTTGTAAAATATATTCTGTATATGTATACACCCAGTCATTGGATATGCAAATAAAAACTACACATTAAGTTAAGCTACATTTTTGTAATTAATTTGATTATTAAATTCTTCTATGT
>NZ_JBDLZZ010000022.1:0-56564 GCF_040049115.1 Flavobacterium aestuarii | reverse complement strand
TAGTTGTCGTAAACCAAATTTCTCACTTTTGATGCTTACTTTTTATATTTTCTAACTAGCAACTTGAATTAATTACTTTTATTAGTTCATTAATCGGTAAACTGGGTATTGAAGATGAGCTTTTTCATAATATTTAGAATGTTTATAAACCCAATCCAGCTGTGCTTCGCTGTTTTTTGCAAAAGCAGGATCTTTAGTGATCTTGGTTTCCAATTCAGTTTTTAGAACTGGATTTTCTTTGAGAATCTGTGCTGCTGAATCTTCAAAGACATATTCTGAATAGCCTTCTTTTTGCTGCAGAATGGTGTCAAAAAAGTTCCAGTTAAAAAAGGAATCTACTGCTTCTGGCTCTAAGGTTTCCAGCAGGTATTTTACAGCCTTTTGTTCTGTCGAAAATACATAATCTCCTTTTGAGAAAGCAATTTTTTCTGTAGTTGTAATCAGTTTGGTATTGCGGTGGGGATAATGTCCTTCATAAGCCTGGCCCGAAGTTTTGAAATCGGATATTCTGTAGCTTTCTACTTCAATAATGGTATCTTTTTTTAATTGACTGTATTGGCAATTATTACTTTTTAATAAATCAATGACATTCCAATAGTTTTTTGAAATGATATACGCATTTGGGATGATTATATCTTTCACAGACTTATATTCTTTTATATAAGGAACGTTCTTCTGATATGGTTTTGTTCTGTCATAAAATAATCTTTTTCCAGTAGTCACTTCGCTTTTTTTATAGGAAGCTTCATATCCGGAGAATAAAAAAGCGGTTGCTTTAGAACTGTCAATTTTCCATTCAACTGGATATTTTTCTTTCGGTTTGTATTGTTTTTCGTTTTTAGCGCGCAATTCTTTTATTTTCTGGTGGTTTAATTCAATAAACTTTAAAGTACTAATCATATATTCATAGGTAGCTTTCACACGATCTGCATATTTTTTCAGCATGTGTGTCTCTACTACAAAACCAATTGTGTTGAATAATGAAGCATACCCGGTTGTGTATCTGGGTGTATCCGAAAATTGAGTAAAACCATTGTCAGGAGTTTCTCCAAATGCATTGACATAAGGTGTTGTTGGAATGTTTTTCTGTTCCAGATCTTTTTCAATAAACGGCATCATCTCGGTATTCATGTAATCGCCTAAAATGACCCCAAGTTTATTGTGCTGTGTCATAATATAAGTCAGTTTGTACTGATAATCGGCGCCATTGCTAACATGGTTGTCGATAAAAACATCCGGGTTTATTTTATGATAAATTTCAACAAAACTTTTGGTGTTTCGTGTGTCAGATTTAATCATATCCCGATTCAAATCATAGTTTCTGGCATTACCACGAAAACCATACTCTTCCGGTCCATCCTGATTGGCTCTTGATGTTGAGTTTCTATTCAGAGCACCGCCAATATTGTATACAGGTATAGTAACAATAACAGTGTTTTTAGGAGCTTTTATTTTATTCAGGGCCAGATCCCGAAACAGCTGCATCGTTGCATCTATGCCATCCGGTTCTCCTGCATGAATTCCGTTATTGATAAGCAATACTGCTTTATTTTTTTGAATTACATCAAAATCGAATTTTTTTTCGGTATTAAAAGTAATCATGTATAAAGGTTCTCCGCTATCTGTCAAACCCATTTTCTCCATTTTTACAGTTGAAAATTCACGAGCCAAAAGTGTATAAAAAGCTATTGTTTCTTTATAATCTGCCGATTGGTTTCCATTTCCTTTTTCATAAAAAGTATTGTATCTGTCATTTTGCTGAGCAAAAACTGAAACTGTAAGCAGCAGGAAACAAAAGCGGATAAATTGCATAAGACTAATTTTGTAGATAGGTTTCAAATGTAATTAATTTAAAATTATTTTTTTGTCCAAAAAAGTATCTTAGATTTGTTATACTTCAGCAGTTTATTGTATTTTTTAAAGCCTGTTTCAAAATGAAAAAAAGAATTCTGTTAATAGCATTTATCTGTAATATTCTTTATGCTTTTCCGTATACTAAAAATAGAACGTTTTTTTCTGCCAAAAGTGAAATCCTAAAGTCAAAACTGGCAGTTAATATAGATACCATTACTGATACGGTTAAAAAAAAGGAAAAGAAATTTGCTTTTATGCCTATGCCTACCTTAACGTATGACCGTTCTCAGGGAGCTGGAGCAGGGGTAATTGCCATGGGACTTTTTAAGGCTGATAATTCCAAAAAAGCACCTCTTTCCAGAGTTATGGCAGTTGGTAATTATGCTACAAACGATTCTTATTATATGATGCTGGGAACGCGTCTTTATTTGAAGGAAGATTATTGGAGAATACTTACAGCCGTTGGATTTATAAATTATAATTTTCAGGCGTTTCAGGATTTTGAGGATGGCGGTACTGGAGGAGTTACAGGTGTTTATGAAACGCCATATACGACAAAGGGAAGTTTGTTTGCTTTTGCACTGCAGCGAAGAGTTTTCGAAAATTTTTATTTAGGAATCGGGGGATTCATGATGCGTTCAGATGTAATCGTTACGCTTCCTGATGGAAGTGAGGCTGTGGAGCTAAATAATATTAATTCGCTTTCTGTACCCATTACTTATGATACTCGCAACAGTGTTTATAACCCCAGTTCAGGAATCTTTATAGATGGCAGATTCTCTGTAATTCCTTCATGGCTGGATAACAAGGATGATTTTATAAAAACAATGTTATATGTAAATCATTATAAAAAGTTAGGTGATCATAAAATTTTAGCAAGCCGTTTTGCGATGAAAGCTAATTTTGGCGATGTTCCATTTGCTTCGCAGGATTATATCGGTCAGACAGATCTAAGAGGTTATACACAAGGGGAGTATAGAGGAAATCAAACCTACACCGTTCAATCTGAATTTCGAAATAATTTTTACAAGAAATGGGGATATGTCGGGTTTGCAGGACTCGGAATTGCTTATAGAAAATCCGAAGAAGGTGCTGCGTCTGGTGATTGGTATAATTCTGGTGCTTCATGGAGCAAGCCATTGCCCAGTATAGGTGCTGGTGCCCGCTATCAGGTAATTGAAAAAGCAGGGCAAAAAGTAAATGCAGGAATAGATATTGCTGCTGGCCGTGGAGACTGGGGTTTTTATTTTAGAATTACCGAAGCTTTTTAAAAGTACCTGGGCTGTTTTTATGAAATAAAGGAGCTAAAGCAAAGTATTATTTTTGATTACCTTTGCAAAATGAATAAAAAACACCACTCCAACAATATATTGCTGAATTTAGGCATCGAAAGCCTGAATGAAATGCAGGAAACTGCACAGGATGTTATCCTGAATGATAATAATGTTTTATTGCTTTCTCCAACAGGTTCGGGAAAAACACTGGCATTTTTACTGCCGGTTTTAGAAATGCTGCAGCCCGAAATTTTATCGGTTCAATGTCTGATTTTAGTTCCTTCACGCGAACTTGGACTGCAGATTGAGCAGGTTTGGAAAAAAATGGGAACTGATTATAAAGTAAATGTGTGCTACGGCGGACATTCTATTGATACCGAAATCAAAAACCTGAGTAATCCGCCTGCTGTTTTGATAGGAACTCCCGGCCGGATTGCAGATCATATTGACAGAGGTACTTTTCGATTAGATAAAATACAGACTTTAATCTTAGATGAGTTTGATAAATCGCTGCAATTGGGTTTTCATGAACAGATGTCTTTTATTATTGGAAAACTTTCAAAGCTTAACAAGCGTGTATTAGTTTCGGCTACATCAGATATTGAAATTCCAAAATATACAAGAGTTGTAAATCCTACAGTTCTTGATTTTATTCCGACAGAGGAAGAAAAGGAAAGTAATCTGGAGACCAAAATGATAATCTCGAAAGAAAAAGATAAATTGGGAAGCTTGTTCAATTTGATCTGTTCTTTAAAATCACAATCGGCGATTATTTTTTGTAATCATCGCGATGCAGCAGAACGCATTAGTGATACTTTGAACGAAAAAGGAATTTTCTCGACTTATTATCATGGCGGAATGGATCAGGAGGAACGCGAAAGAGCCTTGATTCAATTCCGTAATGGGAGTATGAGTTATTTAGTGACTACTGATTTGGCGGCACGCGGATTGGATATTCCCGAAATGAAACACGTAATCCATTATCATTTACCATTAAAAGAAGATGAATTTACACATAGAAACGGAAGAACTGCCCGTATGCAGGCCTCTGGTACCGCTTATCTTATTGTAAATGAAAGTGAAAAAAAGCTCGACTATGTTGATTATGGAATGCCGGTTCTAAATGTAGAAAACAATACAAATCTGCCAAAACCGCCCGAGTTTCAAACTATTTATATTAGCGGCGGAAAGAAAAATAAGTTAAATAAAATTGATATCGTTGGTTTCTTTTCTCAAAAAGGAAAACTCGAAAAAGGTGATTTAGGATTAATTGAAGTAAAGGATTTTATTTCGTTTGCAGCTGTAAAATATAATAAAGTGAAAGAGCTGCTTTATAATATTAAAGACGAAAAAATGAAAGGTAAGAAGTTTAAAATTGAAGTTGCCAGAAAGGTGATTAAGAAAGAGGAAGAATAATCAGTACTCAGTTTGATTCTAAAATTATTCATGAAAAAACTACTTAATTTATTCGACTTCTCACAGAAAGTAAATTATAAAACTGAAATTTTAGCGGGGTTTACTGTAGCTATGACGATGATTCCAGAATCATTATCGTTTGCAATATTGGCTGGATTTCCGCCTTTGATGGGTTTATATGCCGCTTTTATAGCAGGTTTTGTGACAGCAGTATTTGGAGGAAGACCAGGATTGATTTCAGGTGGAGCAGGTGCAACGGTGATTGTATTAATTGCTTTGATGAAATCGCATGGGCTGGAATATGTTTTTGCTGCTGTAACTTTAGCAGGCGTACTGCAAATCTTAGTTGGTGTTTTTAAATTAGGGAAATTTATTAGACTGGTGCCACGTCCAGTTATGTTTGGATTTGTAAACGGATTAGCAATTGTGATATTTATGTCGCAGCTGGTGCAGTTTAAAACAGTTGTCAATAATAAAATAGTCTGGCTTTCTGGAGATCCAATGTATATTATGGCTGGTTTAACGGCTTTGACTATTGCGATTGTGATGCTGGTGCCCAAATTGACAAAAGCAGTTCCAGCTTCATTGATAGCTATTATGACGGTCTTTGCATTGGTTTTTTTCTTTGGAATTGAAACTAAAACAGTGAAAGATATTGCATCAGTCAGCGGTGGTTTTCCTCCATTTCATATTCCGAATATTCCACTTAATTGGGAAACTTTTCAATTGATTTTTCCATATGCTTTAATTATGGGAGCTGTTGGACTGACCGAAGGATTACTGACTTTAAATTTAGTAGATGAAATTACAGGCACTAAAGGGAATGGTAACCGCGAGTGTATCGCACAGGGAAGCTCTAATATATTGAATGGTTTTTTCTTTGGGATGGGAGGCTGTCCAATGATTGCACAGACTTTAGTAAATCTTTCTGCGGGTTCTAGAGCGCGTTTGTCAGGAATTGTGGCTTCATTGACTATTCTTCTGATTATTTTATTTGGAGCACCTGTTATCGAGAAACTGCCAATGGCTGCTTTGACAGGAGTAATGATCATGGTTGCTATCGGGACATTTGAATGGGCTAGTTTAAAAATTATCAATAAAATGCCAAATCACGATGTTTTTGTTGTTGTAATAGTAGCTTTGGTCACCGTTTTGCTGCATAATTTGGCTTTGGCAGTTTTGATTGGAGTTGTTGTTTCGGCTTTAGTTTTTGCTTGGGAAAGTGCCAAGCGAATTCGTGCCAAAAAGTATATTGATGAAAAAGGAGTGAAGCATTATGAAATATACGGGCCTCTCTTTTTTGCATCAACAGCTGTATTTACAGAGAAATTTGATGTGCTTAATGATCCGGATGAAGTGATTATTGATTTCAAAGAAAGCCGCGTTGCTGATATGTCAGCTATTGAAGCTTTGAATACAGTTACACTGCGATATTCTAAGATTGGGAAAAAAGTACATTTACGGCACTTAAGCCCTGACTGTATCAGATTATTAAAAAATGCGGAAACAATTATTGATGTAAATATTATTGAGGATCCTAATTATATGGTAGTTAATGTAAATTAGGCTTTATAATTTTGAATGTATAGTATAATTTTTTTTTGTGAAGCTGTTTTTTATTTGCTATAATTGAAATTACAAACAAAATAATCAATTTTATGTTAATAAAAAAAAGGATTGATAAAGGAGTTAAATTTTTTTATTATTATGTTTGCTGGCAAATACTTACCAAGTAGAGTATATCATTAAAACCCCAGATAAATTATGAAAAAAGTTATTGCGATTGCTGTTTTGTTTATTAGTTCTATTGGATTTAGCCAAATTAAAGTTCTTGAAACTGTTCCTGTTGAAAAATTAGGCAGAGTAAATAATAGTTTTTATGTACAAAAAATTGGTGATGAGTTTACATTTTTCTACACTACAGTACAATCTGATGATGATGAGCCATCTTTAAAGGCTTTTACATTCAAAAATGTTGACAATGCATACCAGAGCCTTTATGGAATCATAACTAAAGGATTTACTGCAAGCCCTTTGAATGATGTGAAATTGGAATTACCTAATAATTTCGTTTGGCTTCATTATATTGCAAGCTCTGACAAAACTACCGTGCAATTTATGGTTTCCAGTAAAGAAGCAGGTTCTACTCATATTTCTGAGCCATTATCAAGAGAGCAGGTAGAAAAATTATTTCAAAAAAGCTAGTTGAAGAAGAATTAAGATTTTAGAATTAAATAGTAAGACTAAAATTGGCTGCACAAAAAAAGTCCTCGGAATCGAGGACTTTTTTGTGCAATCTGTAATCTGGCAGACTATATCTTCTTAACGTACTGCGTGATAATTACTATCTGCTGTCCATCTACTTTTCCTTCAATGTATTCTGCATTTTCGTGATCTAGGCGAATGTTACGTACCGAAGTTCCTTGTTTGGCAACCATGCTCGATCCTTTTACTTTTAGATCTTTAATTAAAACAACCGAATCTCCGTGTGCTAAAACCACACCGTTTACATCACGGTGGATGATTTTGTTTTCATCATCTTCTCCTTCGCCTGTGGCTTGAGCCCATGCCAGCGTATCTTCGTCCAGATACATTTGCTCCAGTAAATCTTGATTGCGCAAACGGCTCAGCATTCTCCAAGCCACAACTTGTACAGGAATATTTTCATTCCACATACTGTCGTTTAGGCATCTCCAATGGTTTAAATCTTCATGACCAGGATTTTCTATCTGATCGATACAAGTTGAGCAGGCATAAATGCTTTCGTCTAAACCTCCTTTTTGGGTAGGCAATACTTGGAATTCTTTTAGGTTTTCGGTGGCAGCACATAATTCACATTGGGAACTGCTGCGTTTATTTAATTCTCTTTCGAAGCTCATTATTTTGTTTGTGTTATTTTTGACTGCAAAATTATGGTTAATTATAAATTTTACAAGTTTGTAGTAGTATTATTGGTGTAATATATTTTTAAAAACAAGATTTTATTAATGATGCAATAAAATATTACTTATGCAATTTAACCCTTACCGCTTCGGGAACCAGCATTTCATATTCTCCATGATTTCGGATAACATCTCTCACGATACTCGAACTGATATAAGAAGTTCGGGCTGCTGTTAATAAAAAGACAGTTTCAATTTTGGACAATCGTCTGTTCGTGTGAGCGATGGCTTTTTCAAATTCGAAATCGGCGGGATTGCGGAGTCCTCTCAGTATAAAATCGGCTTTAACTTTTTGACACAAATCGATGGTTAAGCCTTCATAAGTAATAACCTTGACTTTAGGCTCGTTTTTGAATGTTTCCTCAATGAAACGTTTTCTTTCTTCGAGTGAAAACATGTATTTTTTTTCGGCATTCACACCAATGGCAATTACAATTTCATCAAATAATGAAATTCCTCTGTTAATGATGTCTTCGTGTCCCAAAGTAATTGGATCGAATGACCCTGGAAATATGGCTTTTTTCATTTCTAAGATTTAGAGTTTAGTAGTTTTTCAATTCTAGAATCTGGAACAATCCAAAGCATAGCTACAGCTATATAAATTAGTCCAGAAATCCATGGAGATGCGAAGGCAAGCGGAATTGCCAAAAGATAGGCTAGTGCTGATATTTTGCCTTTTAAGTCCTTTTCGACGGCACGATGCAGAATAGAATCTTTGCCTTCCAGTTTTATGATTTTATTTTGAAGGAGATTATATGCGATGGCACACATTAATAAAACAAAGCCATAAATACTCATTGGCGTTGCAGCAAAATGATGTTCTCCAATCCAGCTTGTTGCAAACGGAATCAAAGACAGCCAAAAAAGTAAAAAAAGATTGCCCCACAAAATAGAACCATTCACTTTTTTGACAACCTGAAACATATGATGGTGGTTGTTCCAATAAATTCCGACATACAAAAAACTCAAAATATAGCTTAAGAAAACTGGAATCAAATGTCTTAAGGATTCAAAACTATCTTCTTCGGGTGCTTTTATCTCCAAAACCATTATGGTGATGATAATTGCTAAAACGCCATCGCTGAAAGCTTCAATTCTGGTCTTGTTCATTTTTTTATTTTGAAGATTGTTAGACTCTGCTAAGATTCTGAGATTTTTCGAATAATTATTTAATTTCTAAACATGAGACTTCAGAATATTCAGATGAATTAATAAAATCTTTTATGATTGAGTTTTTAGAATTTATTATATCTGCCAGAAAATCTGTTTTTGTATTGCCAAAACGAAGCCAAATTATTTTTGGAGGATGTCCTTTGAAATTCGATATATCAAAAAAATCAGCGTCAAATGTAACTATTGTGAAATTATTTTGTTTAGCATACTGCCAAATTTCAATATCTGAAAAATTTTCAATCCCTAGTTGTCTAACCTGTTTAGCTGTTGGAAAATTAGAAGCTATTTTGGCGACAATCCTGAAAGAAATATTTTGGTCAAATAATAAATTCACGATGCGATTTGAATTTTATGTTCTCTTTCAGCAGCATAAGCAAGACATGCTTTAATTTGTTCTGCTTTAAGTTCAGGGTAGTCTTCAATAATTTCGTTGATTGACATACCATTTGCCAGCCAGTTTAAAACATCAAATACCGTTATTCGGGTTCCAATTATTGTTGGCTTCCCAAATCGAATTTCAGAATTTATTGTGATATATTGTTTATAATCAACCATTTTTTTAGTTTCTAAGTTACTAAATATACTAAGGATTTTTAAAAGATGCTAAGTTTCTAAGTTATATTGATTGTTTAAAAACTTAGCATCTCACAAACTCAGTATCTTAATTAAGAGCTAACTCAATAGCATTGGTAAACAGATCTGTCAATGAAATGCCGGCTGCCTTGGCTTGCTGCGGAATTAAGCTTTCTGTTGTTAATCCTGGGATAGTATTCATTTCCAGCATGTGCGGTTCGCCATTTACAAAGATGAATTCGCTTCTGGAGAAACCTTTCATTTTCAAGACTTCATAGGCACGTTTTGCAGCTTCGCTTACTTTTTGGGTCATTTCGTCGGAGATTCTGGCTGGAGTTATTTCCTGAGATTTCCCTTGGTATTTGGCTTCGTAATCGAAGAAATCATTTTCTGAAACAATCTCGGTAATCGGCAGAACGATTATTTCTCCCTGATAGTTGATAACTCCGACAGAAACTTCGGTTCCGTCAAGGAAACTTTCGATGATGATTTCGTTATCTTCTTTATACGCAACTTCGATTGCAATTGGCAGTTCGGCTTCGGTTTTTACTTTGGAAATCCCGAAACTTGAACCCGATTTATTTGGTTTTACAAAACATGGCAGACCAACTGTTTTTACAATTTCGGCAGTATTGATGCTGTCGCCTTTGTTTAAATAGTAGGAAGTGGCGGTTTTTATACCGTATGGTTTTAAAACAGAAAGCATGTCACGTTTATTGAACGTTAATGCTGCTTGGTAATAATCGCACGATGATTGCGGCATTTCAATTAATTCGAAATATGCCTGCATCAGTCCGTCTTCTCCCGGTGTTCCGTGAATGGCATTAAAAACACAGTCGAAAGTAATTTTGGTACCGTTTACAGTTGTTGAAAAATCATTTTTGTCTATTGGAAATTCATTGTCATTGTCATCAACATACACCCATTTTTCTTTGAAAATGTGGATTCTGAATCCGTTATATTTTTCTTTGTCAAGAAATTTGTAAACTACGTTTCCGCTTATTAAGGATATTTTGTATTCGCTGGAATAACCGCCCATGATGATGGCAATATTTTTCATAAATTTAGTTTAATCGATTAAACGTCTAACCGATTAACCGATTAAACGCATACTAAACAAAATTATCATTTTTTTTGAAACGAAATAGGTTTATCTTTGCGGGAAACAAAAATATTTATGAGCTTAAAAAAATATCTTACGAGTCGTGTATTTTTTGGACAAGTGCTTTTGGCATTTGCAATTATTGTAGCTATAGCATATTTATTTATGCATTGGCTGACTTTTACAACAGATCATGGTCATGAAATTTCGGTTCCTGATTTGAGAAAATTGACAGAGGAGCAAGTAGAAGATAAGCTGGACGAATTGGATTTGGATTATGAATTATTGGATAGTGTTGATTTTAGGGGGGATTATCCAAAATATAGTGTTGTTGAGCAGGATCCTATGCCTGGAACTAAGGTAAAAGTTGGCCGAAAAGTATATATTAAGATTAATTCGTCTGGGTTTTCCTCTGTACGAATTCCGGATCTGATAGAAAAAACATATCGTGAAGCTGTCCCTACATTAAAAGCCTTAGGACTTGAAGCGGGGACAATTACGTATGTGCCTAATTTAGGAAAAGACATGGTTCTTGAAATGCGTTATAAAGGAAGAAATATGAAAGCGGGAGATCGTGTTTTGAAAGCTTCAAAAATTGATTTGGTTTTGGGAGATGGAAAAGAGAGTTATCAGGAAGAAGAACCTGTAGACAGCACTGCTGTTCCAGTAACAGATACAGAAACGCCTACGAATGAGCAATAATATTGAATCAATAGAAGACTTAGACGAAGAATTATTTGAGCATTACAGGTTTGAAGTGCCGAAAGGGCAGGCTATATTGCGAATTGACAAATACCTGATGAGTCTGATTCCAAATGCAACAAGGAATAAAATTCAGAACGCCGCTACGGACGGGAATATTTTTGTGAATGATTTGACTGTAAAGTCGAATTACAAAGTGAAACCCTTTGATGTGATTCAGATTATGTTATCACATCCGCCATTTGAAAACAGGGTGGATCCGGAGGATATTCCGCTGGATATCGTTTATGAGGATGATGCACTTTTGTTAATCAACAAACCGCCAGGTTTGGTGGTTCATCCCGGTCACGGGAATTATACCGGAACTCTGGTGAATGCCTTGGCTTTTCATTTTGAGAATCTGCCAATGAACAGCAGTGAGCGTCCGGGACTGGTTCATCGAATTGACAAGGATACTTCGGGATTATTGGTTGTTGCCAAGACTGAAGCAGCAATGACACATCTTGCGAAACAATTTGAAGCCAAAACATCCGAAAGAGAATATATTGCGCTTGTTTGGGGAAATGTTGCCCAAGATGCAGGAACTATTGAAGGGAATCTAGCGCGCCACCTGAAAGACCGCATGCAGATGGCTGTTTTTGCCGATCCCGAAATTGGAAAACCAGCCATTACACATTATAAAGTCTTGGAAAGATTTGGATATGTGACTTTAATTTCCTGTAAATTGGAAACTGGAAGAACACACCAGATCCGTGCGCACATGAAACATATCGGGCATCCGCTTTTTAATGATGAGCGTTACGGAGGCCACCTGATTCTGAAAGGAACAACATTTACAAAATACAAACAGTTTATCGAGAATTGTTTCAAAGCTTTGCCACGTCAGGCACTGCATGCAAAAACACTTGGTTTTGTTCATCCAAATACAGGTGAAATGATGCGTTTTGATACTGAATTACCGCAAGATTTTCAGGATTGTATTGAGAAATGGAGAGGCTATTCTAAGTCGCACCATGTGGATGATGAGGAGTAAGGTTTAACGGTTTAAAGTTTAAATTTGTTTAATGTAGTATTGTAATGAAAAATTTAAAAAATATAAGTGTATAAGAATATTTAAGAAAAAAATAGAAATATAAAATATTAGCGTTTCGCTTTAAAATCCTGTATCTGAAAGGTCGAAAATTTCAAATAGCACGGGAAGGTAAAAGTGGAAACGCCTGCGGTAAAGCGTGGGCGTTCCTTTTGCTTTGTGCTATCGGTATTCGACCACCGCAGATGCAAGCAATTGGAATTAGCTCACGCCTCTTTTTACCGCAATATGACCGCCAAACAATTTCAATACGAAATACAATCTTATCAAGAGGACTGCATTAGTAACATAATTAGTCTTTTTGAAAATTTACGCCAAAGTAAATCTTTTAGCGATGTGTTTGCTGAACATCACAGCGTGCAGAAATATAATTTTCCTGTTCAGGACAGTAAAAATATTGATGTGATGATGGAAACTGGAACGGGTAAAACCTTCACGTTTATCAAAACCATTTTTGAACTTAATAAAAATTTTGGTTACAAAAAATTTATTGTTCTTATTCCAACCGTTCCTATTCGTGAAGGGACAAAGACAAATTTACAGGACACCAAAGAATATTTTAAAAGTTTTTATGCCAACGAAAGGGAAAAAGAAATTGAAACTTTTGTGTATGAAGGCGGAAACATTTCTGCTGTAAAACAATTCATCAGCACTTCGCATTTGTCGGTTTTGGTAATGACTCCAAGTTCGTTTAATAGCCGTGACAATATTCTGAATCGTCCGTTGGAATATGATATCAGCATACCCGAATTATTTCAAAAAAACCAACAGCCTCCAAAGTCCTATTTAGAATGTTTGAAGCGTTTGAGTCCAATTGTAATCATGGACGAACCGCATCGTTTTGAAGGAGATGCTTTTAAAAAATATTTTCAGGGTTTTGATAATTACTATTTGCGTTTTGGTGCAACATTTCCCAAAAAGAAAGATAGTCTGCCACTCTCCAATGTGGCTTTTGTTTTGGATAGCATATCGTCTTTCAGACAAAATCTGGTCAAGAAAATTGTAGTTTACACTCAAGACGTTGTTGAAAATACTGATACACTTGTAACAATCGATAACAAAAAGGCAATCGTAAATACATTAACCAACGGAATTTGTGCCAAAAGAACTTTAGGCGTTGGAGGGATTTTTAATGGTAAAAATATCAAGAAAATAAACAAAGACAGTATTGTTTTAAATGACGATACGATTGAAAAAGTAGATTATTCTTTGTCTGATGAATCGTTACGGACAATGATTAGAGAAACGATAAAGATTCATTTCGAAAAAGAAAAAACCTTATTTGCGCAGGGAATAAAAGCATTGACTTTGTTTTTTATCGAAAGCGATACTTCCTTGTTTCGTGGAGGAAATCCAAAAATCAAAACCATTTTTGAAGAAGAATATAAAAAGCAGTATTCAGTAATCACTAATCAGTTGTCAGATAAGGACGCTTATAAAAAATACCTGCTAAATGACTTTGATGAAAATGGAGTTTTACAAGTGCACAAAGGTTATTTTTCTGGGGATAAAGGTAATGCTGATGAAAAAATAAAAGCAGGAGTGGATGAAATCCTAAAAGACAAAAAGAAATTATTGTCGTTTGAGAGTCCAACTCGTTTTATTTTTTCCATTTGGGCCTTGCAGGAAGGCTGGGATAATCCGAATGTTTTTACGATTTGCAAACTTTCTAATCAAGGAAGTGAAATATCCAAATTACAGCAAATTGGGCGAGGTTTGAGAATTTGCGTGAATCAGGATTTGAAACGCAACACACTAAAAGCTTTGAACGAAAATCAAGAAGAATTTTGGAAAATCAACAATCTTGATGTTGTGGTTTCCAACAAAGAACAAGGCTTTGTAGAAGCTATTCAGAATGAAATTTTGAGTAATTCGTTCTTTATTTCTGAACAGCAATTTACCGAACAGGAATTGATAAAACTACTGAAAGAAAAATCAGATTTTGATGATGACACCATAATAACTTTGGTAGATGATGTTTTGAAAGAACACAAAATGATTGTTAGAAAAGCAATTGTTGACGGACAAAAAATTTATGAAAAAGCTCCTGATTTTTCGGTAATTCTTAAAGCTCAAAATTTACCGCCGGCACAAACTAAAGTCTTGGAAAATCTCTTTGCTTTTGATGCCAGGGAATTTATTCAAAAAGGCGAAAATAAAAAAGAGAAAAAGAAAGTTTTTATCAAACCGAAGCATTTGCAGGAGTTTCAAAATCTTTGGAATACAATTAATAAAAATGCTTTTTATATGTTAGAAACTTTAAACGAAGCAAATGAAAATCAACTGATTCAAAACATAAAAGACGAAATCGAAAAGTTAAATATTGACGAAATTTTACTGCAAACCATTCGTGCCGAATTGAATATTGATAAAATAGGGGCGAATGATGCCATTACCGAAAAATTAACCGATACTGTTTCGTACAAAAGCAAGGTTGATTATTTAGAATTTGTGCGCAATTTATCTAACAATACCAAAACGCCGATTGCTTTTGTAGTAAAGATTTTCAATGCTTTGCCAAATGATTTTAAAAGTAAAATGCTGTGCAATAATCCCGCACAAGCGCTGAAAGAGATGGCTAAAATCATCAATAAAAACCTGATGAATACACTAAAAGCCAATGTGAAATACGATGGTATCAGCGGAAGTGTTCTGCCGAATGTTTTCAAGACCGAAAACGGAAAAACATATTTGGAAACAGGAAGCGTAGGTAAATTTCAAAAAGAAATAGAGACCGATTTTTCACTGAAAGAAAAATGGGTTTTTGAAGAGGTAATTGAATACGACAGCCAGTTTGAAATTGATATTATCGAAACCGATCCGAATATTGACAGCATTGAAGTTTTTGGGAAATTGCCACAGCTAAAAATCAAAACGCCTTTTGGAAATTACAATCCTGATTTTTGCTACGCCATAAAAACCAGCGAAGGCAACAAACTGTTTCTGGTAGTAGAAAGCAAAGGCTATGACACCATAACCGAAGTTTCGGATGATGAAAAAGCAAAAATTGATTTCTCTAAAAAATATTTTGAAGCATTAAACGAGCATTACAAAAACGAGAACGTAAAAATTTCATTTAAAGAACGTATCAACAGCACGCAATTGGCGAGTTTGATACATGAAAATGGATGAATTACTATTTAAAATATCAATAGAAACGGGTTTTAACCCATTTTATGAAAATGTGTTTTTGTGGCTTTAGCCAAAGTTCAAGCCAGGTTTGGCTAAAGCCAGATTGGACTATAATTTTAAACATCGGGCTAAAGCCCGACGCAATTAAATAATTAAAGAAATGAACAGAAAAGAGGAATTTATCAATTCGGGATTTAAAGTTGTAGAAACAATCGCTGACAATAAATTATTAAATTTCTTAAAAGAAAATTACCCAACCCTTATTCGTGATAATGAAATTAATATCAATGAATTAAAGGCTTTGGCGGGTTTGCCTGTCGATGAAAAAGTAAACGGTTACGGATTGAACTTTGTTGGCAGAAATTTTGCCCGAGCCAAATATGCTCAAAAAACTGAAAAAGAAGTAAAGGTAAACCAAACGCTTTCTAAAAATTTTGACACCACACAAAATTTGGTTTTAAAAGGCGATAATTTAGAAAGTCTAAAAATCCTGAAAAGCCATTATACCGAAAAGATAAAGTGTATTTATATTGATCCGCCTTATAACACTACCAGCGACCAATTTGTTTATCCCGATAAATTTGACAAAGAAGAAACCGAAGTTTTAGGGATTTACAATAATTTAAGCGAAGATGATTTTGCGAGAATGGATTTTAGTTTCAAGAGCAAGAAAAGCCACAGTGGCTGGCTGGCATTTATATATCCACGTCTTTTGCTGGCAAGAGATTTATTGAGCAAAGACGGCGTTATTTTTATTTCGATTGACGATAACGAACAAGCCAATTTAAAGTTGCTTTGTGATGAGATTTTTGGGGAGGAGAATTTTGTGGCGAATATAGTATGGCATAAAAAATATGGTGCTTCAAATGACTCAAAATATTTTTCAGAGGTGCACGATCATATTTTACTGTATGGAAAATGTAAAGAGAATTGGTTGCCGAATTTATTTGAAAGACCTAGCGAATTAAACGCAAAATATAAAAACCTTGATAATGACGAAAGAGGTGAATGGATTGCTACAAATTTATCGGTAAAAACATACAGTAAAGCAAATGATTATACTATTACAGGTCCTAACGGTGATAATTTTATACCTCCTCCCACAAGGTCTTGGGTTGTTTCAGAAAAGAAATATTTTGAATTGTTAAAAGATAATAGAATTACTTTTGGAAAGGATGGCAAATCAAGACCTTATCTTAAGACGTTTTTATCAGAAGTCCAAAACGGAATAGTGCCAACAACAATTTGGAATTATAATGAAGCAGGACATAATATTGGAGCAAAAAGTGAATTAAGAGATTTATTTATTGGTTCTACTGTTCCATTTGACACACCTAAACCAACAAAACTTATAAACAGAATCCTTCAAGTTTCAACAAGTCCAAATGACATAATCCTCGACTTCTTCGCTGGTTCAGGCACAACAGGTCACGCAGTTATGCAACTCAATGCAGAAGACGGAGGAAACAGAAAATTTATATTGTGTCAAATAGATGAACCTATTGGTCAAGATAAACCAGCCTATCAATTTTGTTTGGAAAATAATTTACCGCCTGTAATATCTTCCATAACCATAGAAAGACTAAAGCGGGCAGGCGAGAAAATTGCCAGTCAAATTGAAGAAGAAAACAATAAAACAGGTCTTTTTGAAGAAAACAAAAAACAAATTCCGGATGTAGGTTTTAAAGTTTTTGATAGTGCCGAAGCTCCAAAATTAGAAATGAAAGACGGAATGATTGTTTTTCCAGAAGCTAATACAGATACGCATTCACGCATTTACAATATGATTTTTACTGTTGGTCTGGACGAACCGACACAAACACCCGAAGTAGTTGTGGAAGATGCTATTTATAAAATCGGGAAAAATTATTATATTACTAATTCGGAAAAAGTTAATAGCTCTGATTTTTCAAACGCTATAAAAGATGGTAAAGTTTTCATAGACGGCTGGACAGCAAGCCTGAATGCTACTTTGCAACTTTATAAGGAGGATGTGAAGATTGTGTTTTGATACTGAATTACCGCAAGATTTTCAGGATTGTATTGAGAAATGGAGAGGCTATTCTAAGTCGCACCATGTGGATGATGAGGAATGATTTTTTAAGTCCTTAGTAAATTAGTCTCTAGTCCTTAGTGAAAAGTATTCTTTAGAGTTACTGAACAAATAGAAAAAAATAAAAGAGAAGCTTGAATTTATAAACTCAAAGCTTCTCTTTTTTTATGTATCAATAAACTCTAATTGCTAAGGACTAATCACTAACAACTAGGGACTATATTTAAACAGTTTCCGCTGGATTTGAAGTATCCGAAGGGTTAAAATCAGTTGATGTATTATCCACTTTTTTCACACGTTTTGGCTGTTTTTTCATTTGTTCTCCAATAATGTTCGAAGCCGAGAAACTAGTTACCATATTATTCAGCATATCACTTGCAGCTTGAGGTGAATTTGGCAGTAAAATTAAGTTAGAATTTGTATCGGCGCCAATTGCCTGAAGTGTATCATAATGCTGTGTAATCACAATCAGAGCTGATGCTTCCTGCGAATTGATTCCAACTTCGTTCAATACTTCAACACTTTCTACCAGTCCGCGCGCAATTTCTCTTCTTTGATCGGCAATACCCTGACCCTGCAGTTTTTTACTTTCGGCTTCGGCTTTTGCTTTTGCAACAATTCTGATTCTTTGTGCTTCCGATTCGAACATGGCAGCCGTTTTTTCTCTTTCGGCAGCATTAATTCTGTTCATCGCATTTTTCACCTGAATATCCGGATCAATATCAGTAACCAGAGTATTGATGATATCATAACCATACGCCATCATTGCTTCGTTTAATTCTCTTTTTACAGCAATTGCAATATCATCTTTTCTTGCAAAAACATCATCCAGAATAAGTTTTGGAACCTCGGCACGAACTACGTCAAAAACGTAAGCCGTAATCTGATCATGCGGATATTCCAATTTGTAGAATGCTTCATAAGCGTGTTCCGGAATGACTTTAAACTGTACCGAAATTTTCATTTTCACAAACACATTGTCTTTGGTCTGTGTTTCAATAATTACATCCAATTGCTGGATTCTAAAGTTTACACGGCCTGCAATTCTGTCAATAATAGGCACTTTAAGCTGTAAACCTGAGTTGCGGATACTCAAAAACTTACCAAAACGCTCAACAACAACCGCAGTCTGCTGTTTAACTGTAAAAAAGGAAGAAAAAAGAATAATCAGTCCGAAGACTAAAAGAGCAATCATAAATGGACCCATGAGTTTTTTAGATTTAAAGTTAAAATTATTATACGTGATGTCAGTATAAAAGTTACAAATTTTATGGAATCATCTTACCTCCTGGAGTAGTATTTTTCTAATCAGCATTTAACTATTATTTGTTTTTTGGAGCAGAAGCATTAGGTATTTTTGGAGATATGGGTTCCTGCTATCCGTTGCAATCTTTTTATTTTTAAAGGAAAAATAAAAAGGATTTCCTCTTCTATCAGGGCTAAGGAGAGAAATAAGGCTTTTTTGTTATGATTTTTTTCGTCTCGAATGGTCATTGCGAGGAACGAAGCAATCACATTTGCTGTATTGTTCTAAGTGAGATTGCTTCGTTCCTCGCAATGACTTTGGCGATAGAACTATTTACAGGAAAATTGCAATTAAGAAACAAATGCTTTTATCACTCCTTTAGACCCTGTTGAACCCGACTGTAATTCCAAAACCGAATTGGGTGCAAGATTGGGTTCCATTCTATGTGAAACAAACAGTATGGTTATGTTCGTTTCTTTCTTAATTGTATTGATGAGCTGTATGACCAAAGCCACATTATGATCGTCTAATCCTTCAAGCGGTTCGTCTAAAATTAATAATGGCGGATGTTTTAGAACTGCACGGGTAATAAGCGCAAGCCTTTGCTGACCAATAGAAAGCCGATTGAAAATTTTCTTTTTCAGCGGAGTCATTTCGATTACATCAAGCCATTGCGAAACAATTTTTCGCTGTAAGGTTGTCGGCTGTCTGTACAATCCAATTGAATCAAAAAAACCGGAAAGAATCATTTCTTCCAAAGTAGTATTTCTGTTAAATAAATCGGTCATCGATGTTGAGAAAGACCCGATTTTCTTCTTGATTTCCCAAATGCTTTCACCGCTTCCTTTTTTTCTTCCAAAGAGTTCAATATCCTGACCATAGCCTTTGGTGTTTTCACCTGTAATCAGCGATAAAAGGGTACTTTTTCCAGAACCGTTCGGGCCAATTAACTGCCAGAATTCCCCTTGTTTAATAGTCCAAGACAGCGAATCGATGATAGGTCTTTCATCATAAGAAACACAAACGGAATTCATTTTTATTAGAATACCGTCTTTGAAAATCTCTTTGTGAATGGGTATTTTATATTCATTATTTTCAATTGAATGTTCAATTGTACTGATATCTTTTAGTTCAAATGAGTTATCATTTATCTGCGCTTTATTGGCAATAAAAGGAAGCAGATCAATAGTTCTGTTTACTAACTGAATAATACCAACCGAATGCGAGATGGATTTAATCTCGGCTGACAATTCGATGCGTGAAGCAATATCTAAATGATCCATAGGATTATCCAGAATAATATAATCAGGTTTTTGTCTGAGGCAGTATTTTAAAAATTCTTTTTTTCGTTCACCCGATGAAAAAGTGCGCAGGTTTCGGTGTGAGTCAGCGGTGGCTTCAATGGAATCGTGTATGTATTCTTCTTCAATTAATTTCTGAATTGAAATATCAGAAAACAAAATCCCTTTCAGGTTGTTAAAAACTGATAATTTACCTATTATTCTGCCTGATAATAAGGTGTCTATGAAGCTTTTTTTGTCAACCTGATTGGATAAAAGAATGTCCCAATGTTTCATTTTGCGTGTATTGAAGTAAAAATTTAAATTTGGCAAAATTAGCCATAATTTAAATTTTGAAAAAGATTATTCAGCAAAAAAGCCTCAAAAATGAGGCTTTGTATTGTTTTAAGAAAGTTAGTTAGAGTTCTCTGTCTGCAATTTCAGGTTCTTCTTCTTTTTTTTCTGCTTCTTCTATTTGGGCTATTGGTTCTTCAAGCTGTTTTGGTTCTTCTTCATTTTCGTCGCCCTTGTTTTTAGAAAACCATCCTCTTATTTTATTTTTGAAAGCACCAAAGAGACCTAGAAACCCTAATACAATCAGTTTTCCAAATTTGGCAATTACTGCTAAAAAACCAACTTTGGCCAAAACTTTACCAGCAACTAGTCCGCCAATTGTCCAGGCCGCAACTTCATCTACATTGGAATCAAAGTCTTCATATTTGTATCCATCATTAAATTGAACGATGTCAAGTACTTTGTTAATGTCTTTTTGTACCAAAGGCAATTCATTCTCAGTTGCAATAGCATTCAGTACCAAAACACCTTTTCGCCCAAGAATTCTAACATTATAGTTTAAAGTATTCACAGAACTCTGTCCAAATTTGATTTCTTTTGCCCAATGCAGTATTTTCCTGTCCTGGTCATAAAATGGTTTTGCAGCCCAGCCTACAATTGTTACTGGTTCATATCCTGCTTTTTGGCGTTCTTTATTTTCCTCGACTGTTTCTTTCTGCATTTCAGCAAGCAGATCATCATAGTTCACATCATCAGCATCATCGTCTTCAACGTGCCCGATTTCGTCATATTGAATATTAAATACATATCCATTTTGACTTAAGACCCCTTGATTTTCAGGCAAAAGCAATCCTAATGTTAAGTTTTCGCCTTTCGGATTTCCCCAGATATCAACTAAAACTCTTTCAGCCTGCACTGGTTCAAGATATTTAAACCCTTTAGGAATATTTATTTTTCCAATTCCGTTTTTTAAATCAATGGATCCATGCTGATATTTAAATGATTTTTCAATTGAATCCATCTTTTTTAATGTGTTTTCATCTTGAGCAGACATACAAAAAGTGAACAGGCAGGTAATAAGGGTTAAAACAGTTTTTTTCATTTTAAAGGGGGGATAGGTTTGTTAAAATAGTAGTTAAAAGACTATTTTTATCCAAATGTAAGTTTTGTTTTTAATATATGTTAATTTTTTTTTAAATTTTTACAGATAAAAAAAAATATATTTTTATGACCACTTAAAAAAGCTGCCTGCCGGAAAAATAGAATTGAAAGAACAGTTATTTAATAGGATAATTTGTTTCAAAAGCTTTAAAACGATTATCCAGATCCAGTGTTAATTGTTGTTTTACTTTGGTGTCCTGAATAAAGCTGTAATTGATACTGTTGTAAACAAACTGCTTGATTTCACTGTAGGTAATTGCCGGATATCTTTTAGCCAATAAAACATACTGCTCAGTCATATTAGTGCGCAGTATTCCAGCATCGTCGGTGCTGATGACAATTGGTACACCAAATTCTTTATATAACAAAATAGGATGACGGTTCTCTTTTACTTTCAAAATAAATTCGTTGCTCGCAAGATTGATTTCTATAGCTATTTTGTTTTGAGCCATATAACGCAGTAAATCATAGCTTTTCTGTTCATATGCGATATCGACTCCATGACCAATTCTATTGGCTCCAGCGGTAAAAACAGCCGAATTGATATGCCATGTCAATTCTTCCGGGCGAACTAATCCTAAAGTTAATTCACCTGCGTGCATAGCGTATTTTACTTTTGGAAAATGGCTGTGGCAATACTTGAACATCAGCATGTGTAATTCATAATCTTTCATCGAAGTTTCTCCGTCTTCGGGAGAAACAATATTGACTCCCGCCATAAGCGGACTGCTGTCGGCCGAGATAAAAGCTACTACCAGATTTTTGAATAAATCGACAGGCTCCATAAAACGCAATACAAAATTCTGATAACGCATCGTGAATTGACTGTCATCGATTTTGAGGTCTTTGTGCATTTTGGCAACAAAGTTTTCATTAAAATCGGAAGCATATTTTTTGGCATCTTTTTTAATGAAAATGGCATATAGCGAATCCAGAGACTGCATTACGGCTTTTTCGTTTTTATGGGCAGTTATTTTTCGCAAATAGGTATTGTATTTTGCTAAATCATCTGTTTTTATAGCACATGGAATGGTCGATAATTGGGTTTCGATGTAGCTTACATTTTCTTTGACTGCCCTGTTTTTTAGTTCCAATAGCCCTGCTTCAAAATTACCACTGATAGCAGGCTCAAATTTCATAAAAGATTCAAAAAACAATTTATCCGATGGATAGTCAACATTGTTGTAATCTTTGACTGACCATTTCTGCATTATTTTTTGTTTGTAGGTTTCCAATTCTCCGTTCTTTTGCAAAGCAGAAAATAAAACCCATTCATTTCCAGATTGTTTCTCTTGGCTTACGGCCATTGTTAATGTGTTGATATAAAAATCTTTGGCAATGGCGTGAGCTAATAATGGCTCTGCATAAATAGATCCAGAATAATGATGATGCAGATCGCCACCTTTGGGCATTTGAGAAAAGAAAGCAGTCAGCAGCGCTTCGTTATTTCTAATTTTTTCGAAATACTGATCTGCCGATTGCGCAAATACAGCATGGAATAAAAAGTAAAAAAGAGGGGTGAAAAATATCTTCATTTTATAAATTTCATTCAAATGTAACAATTATTGGGGAAATTGTTTTTGGATTGCTTTAAAAATTGATTTATAAAATGGCAGTTCCCATCTGATATTTCTATCACAGCATCAAACAATTCAATTTATTGTTTGTCAATTATAGTTTTCAATTTGTATTTTTGAACCTACAAACAGTTATATATGAAAATTGTATTATCGCCTGCCAAGTCATTGAATTTCGAAAAAGAATTACCAACATCTCAGCATACTTCCTCCTCTTTTTTAAAAGAATCCAGACAAGTCCATAAAGTTTTAAGACAGCAGTCTCCAAAATCGTTATCCGATTTGATGTCAATTTCGGATAAATTGGCGGATTTAAACTGGAAACGCAATCAGGACTGGAAAACTCCTTTTACGCCCGAAAATGCCAGACCAGCTATATATGCTTTTGATGGTGATGTCTATACAGGGCTTGATGCGTATACGATTCCAGTCGAAAAATTAGGCCAGCTTCAAGATAGCCTGCGAATATTATCGGGATTATATGGGTATTTGAAGCCATTGGATTTAATACAGCCATACCGATTGGAAATGGGAACCAGACTGCCCATTGGCGAAAGCAAAAACTTATATGAGTTCTGGAAAAAGACACTTACCAGTTCTTTAAACAAAGAACTTAAAAAAGACGAATTGTTTATCAATCTGGCCAGCAATGAATATTTCTCGGCTATAGATGTAAAAGCATTGAAAGTTCCTGTCATCAATCCCGAATTTAAGGATTACAAAGATGGAAATTTGAAGATTATCAGTTTTTTTGCCAAAAAAGCCAGAGGACTTATGGTTCGTTATATTTTGGATACCAACGCTCAGACTCTTGAGGATTTAAAAGGTTTTAATTATGATGGCTATCAGTTTGATGCCAATTTATCCAAAGGAAACAATCTGGTTTTTACGAGATAGATTTTAAGCTGTTGAAATACACCCAGGCAATAGCGTTTAGAAAACAGAATAAATTTTAAGGTTTTCCGGGAGTAATATCGAAAGCCAAAATTTGCTGCCGATTAAAAAGATTCCCACAGATTTCTTATGAAACTTAATAGAATCTGTGGGAATCAGTGTAATCAGCAGTAAAAATATTTATTTAATTTCCGCATTTCCATTATATTTTGGATCAAAATCTACCATCCATTCGATACCGTATTTGTCTCTAAACATTCCAAAATAAGAACCCCATGGGCTATCATCAATTGGCACTTCGATATTGCCGCCCGCCGAAAGTCCGTTGAATAACTTATCGGCTTCTTGACGGCTTTCTGCGCTAATAGATATTTTAGACCGGTTTTCATTTTCATTTACGCGTCCCATTATTTCGGGAACGTCATTTCCCATCAAAATATTTTTGCCGATAGGCAGGGCAATGTGCATTATTTTATTGGCTTCATTTTCTGATATTGGATTATCAGGGCTTGAGATGTCTTTGAAACGCATAATCATTGCGAACTCTCCGCCAAATACTGATTTGTAAAAATTGAATGCTTCTTCGGCATTGCCGTTGAAGTTAATGTGTGGATTGATAAGTGCCATAATATTGCTTTTTGTATTAATTTATAGAGGAATTAATTTTGTGATAAGAAATATAGGAAGCCGTCAAAATACCTAAAAAGATTAATGGGAAAAAGGATTGAAAATTCATTCCATCTATAGCAAAATGACTAATGCATGCAAAAATAAAATCGAAAGCAAAGCCGGCATATGCCCATTCTTTAATGCGTTTTGATACTTGCGGAATGATTAGCGACAGCGCACCTAAAACTTTGAAAACTACTAATGCATTTCCAAAATATTCAGGATAACCCAAATGCCGAATACCCTCTTTGGCCATTTCTGTCTGCGAAGTAAACGCAGGAATTAAACCTTCCATTATAAAGATCAGCCCTGTTGTTACCCAAAAAATGATTTTTTGCTTTTTCATAGTTTTATTATTTATTGTTGAGGAAATTTTGACATATCCATAAAGAAAATCTCCCAGGTGTGTCCATCAAAATCTTCTATGGTCCGCTGTTGCATAAACCCATAATCTTTCATTTCGACAGGTTCTATTCCTCCTGCTTTTAAGCCATCATCCATTATTTTATTTACAGCTTCAACATTTTCCATCGATAGCGAAAAAAGTCCCGCAATGTTTGTCTTAGTATCAGCAATTGGCTTAGATGTAAAGGATGAAAATTTTTCGTGTGACAAAAGCATCACAAAAATGCTTTCATTCCATACCATGCATTTTCCTGTTTCATCAGAGAATTGCGGATTGTTGGAAAATCCTAATGCAGTATAAAATTGCACTGACTTCGCAAGGTCATTTACTGGCAAATTAATAAAGATCTGTTTGTTCATTTTGTCTGTTTTTTAAATTTAAAACTTATTAAGGATTAAGAATAATGTTTTTTTTAAACATATAAGTCATATAAGTTTTGGTTATATCTGCTGTTGCACTTATATAACTTAAGTAATAACAAGTTCATATAAGTTTTGATATTTATTATGCTTATATGACTTATATGTTTGATATTTTTAAGCGTCAGGAATGTTAGGCTCAACTAATTTTTTTAATTTTTCTAAAGATTCCTGCCATCCTAAATAACACATTTCTGCAGGAATCATTTCTGGAATCCCTTCCTGAGTGATTTTTATATCGGTACCGCATTGTACTTTTGTGAGCCATACTGTTGTAATCATTTCGCCAGGCAGATTTGGGTCATCAAATTTATCAGTGTACTTTAAAAATTCATTTTCTTTCAGCTCTAAATATTCTCCTCCAAAAGAATGTGTGCTGCCTGTAGTAAAATTAGTGAAAGACATTTTATAACTGCCACCAATCTTAAGATCTAAATGATGAACTTTGGCTACAAATCCATAAGGAGGTATCCAGGAAGCAAGAGCATCGGCATCTGTAAGGGCACGATATATTTTTTCGGGACTAGCAGTGAAAACTCTGTGTAATGTTACGTTGTTGCTTTTCATTTGGTTTATTTTTAATTGTTATTTGTTTCTCTCGTATAATTAAGGAGCCAATGGTTACCGTATTTGTCTGTTAAGCCCCCAAAAATGGCACCCCAAAACGTATCTTGCAATGGATGAGCAGAACGGCCGCCAGCTGATAAGGCTCCGTATAACTTTTTAATTTCTGATTCGCTTTCGCAATCAATCATTAAAGATAAATTATTCCCTTTAATGAATTCGTTTTGCGGTGCCATATCTGTTGCCATTATCACCACATTCCCATTGGTTAGCGAGGAATGTAAAATACAGTCTTTCATTGTTTTTGGCATCTGCGCGGAGGCTGGTGATTCGCCAACAGGTTGAAAATACAATTCGCCACCTAAACATTCTTTATAAAAGTGCATCGCCTCTTTGCAATTGCCGTTGAAAGTTAAATAGGAAAGGATATTTTTCATAAGAGTACCTTTTTAAATTTATAAGTAATTGAATAATACAAAGATGGTGCAGTAATGTGAAAAAAGGATTGTGTATAAAAGACAAAAAAAAGGTCATTTGCGACAAAATGTTTTTTAATTTAGTGATATGAAAAACGTATCAATTTTAATACCCGAAAATTCGGTTATGCAAGCCATCGCAGATCCGCAATATTGTTTTAATGCAGTAAATCAGTTTTTGGCCGTATCTGGGAAAAAGCCTTTATTTAATGTAGAACTGGTTGGTTTGAAAAAAGAAATTTTTATAAACGAAGGTAAATTTTCTATTCATACCGATGCATTATTGAAAGATGTAAAAAAAACAGATCTGGTTATTATCCCTGCTTTGTTTGGAGATATGCCTCAAGCCATTGCCTCCAACAAGAAAACTATTTCGTGGATTACTGATCAATATAATAATGGTGCCGAAGTGGCTTCGCTTTGCGTAGGCGCCTTTCTGCTGGCCTCTACAGGTTTGCTTAATGGCAAAAAATGTTCGACACATTGGGGATTTCAAAATGAGTTTAGAGAAATGTTTCCCGAAGTCGAAGTTCAGGACGGCAGTATTGTTGCCGAAGAAGATGGGATATACTCAAGTGGCGGTGCAAATTCCTATTGGAATTTATTATTGTATCTGGTTGAAAAATACACAGACCGTGAAACTGCTATTCTTACTTCTAAATATTTTGCCATAGACATTGACCGTGAAAGCCAGTCGGCTTTTGCAATGTTTCAGGGTCAAAAAAGCCACACTGACGAAGCCATAAAAAACGCGCAGAACTATATTGAACAAAATAGCAGTGAACGTATTACTGTCGAAGAATTAGCCGCAATTATTGGCTTAGGCAAAAGAAGCCTGGAACGCAGGTTTAAGCTAGCTACCAACAATACGGTTTTAGAATATATTCACCGTGTAAAAATTGAATTTGCTAAACGGAGTTTTGAAAACAGCCGCAAAAATATTAATGAAGTAATGTTTGATGTGGGGTATACAGATACAAAAGCATTTAGGACTACTTTTAAAAAAATCACTGGGCTTTCTCCTGTTGAATACCGTAATAAGTACAATAAAATGGTGAAGAGTAATTAGTTTGTTTTTGTATTGGGAAGTTGTTGTTGTTCAAGTAGCGATTGAAATCTTCATATGTCTTCTGAATTCGAATAAATTATTCGGATAAGCACTTTTTGTACTTCTTTTCAAATATAGGAAATAATGGCTACAAATTTATAAGCAAATAAGAAAGGCTAAGCAGTAGATTTACTCCCGCTAAAGGGTAGTTTCACTCCGTGTTTTTGGTAGGTAAAGGGGGTATAAAGGGCAGGTATGTCCCCTATAAGCCCCCGTTGTGCTGAAAATTAGCAGTTTAAAGCAATTATTAGCCTCTTATTGAAACATAAAAAAGCCGAATTCGTAGGATTCGGCTTTTCTGTATTCTAAAATCTGTAATCTAATCTAATGCATAGCATCGGCAGGGTTTACTTTGTTTTTCCCTTTTTTGACCAAAAGAATGATAGGAATGCAGCATAAAAACATGATTCCCAGATAAAGGAAAATATCCATATATGATAGTACGGTACTTTGTTTCATTACTGAAAATTCAATCACTTTATGGGCTTTGCTCAGAGCTTCGTTACTGCTGAATCCTTTGGACATAAAGCTTCTTTGCAATCCTAGGATCCGCTGCTGTACCTGATAATTGCTCGGGTCTAAATGGGTGAGTAAATTTACTCTGTGTTCCTGACTCCAGCGGGTGATAAATGTGGTAATAATAGCAATACCAAATGATCCTCCCAATTGACGCATCATTCCTGTAAAAGCGGCTCCCTCTCCAATATGTTTTCCTTTTAGGGTCGAAAGTGAAAGCGTGGTTATTGGTACAAATAATAATCCCAATCCAATTCCCCTTAAAATCAATGGCCAGTATAAATGTTCTACTCCAGTATCGGGAGTCATGTTGCCGTACATCATAAAACAAAAGAAGAAAAAGATTAAAAATCCAACCGCTACCATATAAGTCTGCGGTACTCCTTTTTGAATTAAATTACCAATAATTGGCATCATGAAGGCTGTTGTTATCGAACCCGGAATCAGTAATAATCCCGCATCGGTTGCCGTCCAGCCCAATATGGATTGAGTATAGATGGGTATAATTAATGTTGAACCATATAACCCGAAACCAAGAATGAAACACATTACGGTTCCTATCCTGAGGTTTCCGTCTTTTAGAACACTTAAATTTACAATTGGATGTTTATACGTGAGTTCTCTCCAAATAAAGAGTATTAACCCCATAATAGTTACTACGCTCAAAGCAGTAATTAAAGGGTCGTTGAACCAATCGTCCTGCTGTCCATGCTCTAAGACAAATTGTAAAGATCCGATGAAAGCTGCCAATAGTATAATGCCCCACCAATCGACCTGATTGGCTTTTAGCTTTTCTCCGTATTTTGGACTTCTTACAAAAGAAATTGCCAGTACGGTTGCAATAATTCCCAATGGGATATTGATGTAAAATATATATGGCCATGAATAATTATCAACTAGATAACCTCCTAATGGAGGGCCAAGGGTAGGTCCAACGATTACACCCATACCGTAAATAGCTTGTGCCATTCCACGTTTTGCTATGGGGTAGCTCTCGGTAATAATAGTTTGTGCGGTTACCAGTAAGGCTCCTCCTCCCATACCCTGTACGAATCGAAAGGCTACGAGTTCCCAAATGTTTGTTGCGTTACCGCAAAGGAAAGAACAAACTGTAAAAAGTATGATCGAAGCCACAAAGTAGTTGCGTCTTCCAAATTGCTGTGATAACCAGCTTGTCATTGGAATTACAATAACATTTGCAATTGCATAGGCTGTAATTACCCATGCAACATCGGTTAAAGTCGCTCCAAGACTCCCTCGCATATCGGTAAGCGCTACATTTACGATGGTGGTATCAACAATTTCCAGCAAGGCACAAAGTACTGCTGTTATTGTGATAAGAACACGCCTGTAACCGTATTCGACTAAATCGTCGTCGGGTGCTTGTACTGTTTTTGTCATTTTTATATGAATTTTAAATTCAGTGATTAGTGAATAGTAAAGAGTAATTAGCCCCAAATTACTAACAGCTATTCACTAATCACTAACAGTTATTTTATTTCAAATGAACATCAACATCTGCATTCATCCCTGGGCGCAATAATTTTACTTTTTCAGGATCATTTGTTGCATCTAAACTGATTTTTACAGGCAGTCTCTGAATAGTTTTTACGAAGTTTCCTGTAGCATTATCCGGTGGCAATAAAGAGAAACGAGAACCTGTTGCTGGTGAAAATGATGTTAATGTACCTTGAAAATCATAGTCAGGATAGGCATCTACTTTTACAGTTACTTTTTGGCCAACAACCATTCTGTTTAATTGTGTTTCCTTAAAATTGGCCACAACCCAAGCTTCGTTATTATTGATGATATAAAATAAAGACTGTCCAGCCTGTACCAATTGTCCTGGCTGTATATCAATTTTAGAAACCTGGCCATCAATAGCCGCAGTTACTACTGTGTAAGTCAAGTTTAACTGAGCAGCTTCCAATTGGGCTTTAGCTTTTTTAATATTAGCGGCAGCTACCAGTGTCTGTTTATCCGAAACTCTAGATTTAGCTTCAATAGCTGATTTCTGGTAAGAACTTGCTTTTTGCTGCTGCTGCAGAATACGTACCTGGCTTTCGGCTTCTTGCTTGGCTGCCAATGCCTGCTCGTATTGCTGTTTGGTGATTGAATGGGATTTGTATAAATTTTCATAACGGATATAATCGCTTGTAGCTCTTCCTAATCTGATTTTGGCAGTTTCAATATTCCCTCCGGCAGATTGTATATTGGCATTCGAAACAGCAACACTTGCCAATGCGCTTCCTATTTCTTCCTTGGCAGATTCAAAACTGCTTTCGGCACCTATGTAAGCAGCATTTGCTTCTTCAATTTTTAACTGATAATCTCTTTTGTCGATGGTAAATAAAGTATCTCCTTTTTTTACAAAATCATTATCCTTTACATACACTTTGCTGATATATCCTGAAACCCTTGGAATTATTGGGTTCATGTTTTTCTCTATCTGAGCATCATCTGTTTCTTCATGTTTTTGTGAATGCAGGTATTTTGTGATTCCATAAGTTCCTCCAACTAGGATTAAAACCGATAGGATTATAATGAATTTTTTGTTTGTTTTTTTCTTTTCCATGATATGGTTAGTTATATTTTTGAAAGGTTGAAGGTTTGTGATAATTGACCAGTAGCCGAAAGCAATTCGTAGTATTTCTGGATAACATCTACTTTGGCAATGGTTTCACTGATTCTTGATCTAAGCTGTTCTACATCTGCATCTAATAAATCATTGGTGTCCGAAAGGCCATTGTCATATTTGTCTTTTACGATTCGGTAATTTTCGGCAGATTGTTCGACAGCTTCAGTCAAAACAACGCTTTGCTTTACAGCCAGATCATAACTGGTAACGGCTTGCTGTACTTGAATACGGATATTGTCTTTTAATAATTCTTCAGAATTTTTGACTTCAAGGGCTTTGCTTTTTGCCACTTTTACTTCGGTTCCATTTTTCAGGATTCCGCTGATATCATAGGAAAGACCAACACCAATAAACATGGCATTTTCTAAGGTTATGACATTGCTGAGGTTTAAGGCAGCATATCCGCCGGTTATGGCAACACTTGGGTAATAATTGGATTTTGCTATATCAATACTATTCTGAGAGGCTTTTTCCTGATATTGCAAAGCTTCCAGATCCTTTCGATGCTGCAATGCAGGCTGTTCATCGGCAGGGATACTGTTTTTAGGAAAAGTGATTAAATCTCCTTCGTTGACAGCTAGTTTTGTTCCTGTTGGCAATTTCAGCAGAGTTACCAGATAGTAATTAATAACTGTTTCGTTATTGATTGCTTCATCAAGTGACAGCTGAAGTTTAGAAACCTGAAGCTGTGCTTTCAATAAATCATTTCGGGGTATGATTCCATTTTTTTCCATAGCAGTAAAATCAGTTACACGCTGTTGTGCGCTTTTCTGATTTTCTTTTATAAGTTCAATGGTTCTTTGTGCTTTATATAAATTGGCATAATAACTTATTACCCTCATGGCTACATCTTCTTTGGTTTTAGAAGCCATTGCATTTTCTGCCTGATATAAATTATCATGAAGCTTAATGCCGTTTTGAATTTTCATTCCAGAATAAATGGGTACTTTTAAACTGGCTTGGCCAATAAGCACCTGATCTGGAGCTGGAAATGCACCCGATCCAGCATCAAAATCCAATTTGATAGTTGGCTCCGTCAAATGAAGATACTGACCAGTAAGTTTTAAATCTGGATACTGATTGTTTTTTACCGATTGCAGTTCCTGTTTTTTTGTATCGACTTTGGTGTTTGCCAATGAAACTTCATTGCTTTTTGTCCAAGCCAATTGTATTGCCTCTTCCAGCTTTAAATTGGTCTTCTCTTGGGCAGTCATAGATGAAATTCCAACGAAGAAACCTCCAAAGAGTATTAAATAGCTAATTTTCATGTGTTAAAAAGGCTTTAATAGTTTGTTGAATATGCATTGTTAAAGTTGTTTTTATATAGGTATTGTATTTTTCTTCGGTCTCTAATTGAAAGAGTTCCTGATAAAAAGGCCTGTTTAAATGAAAATGAAAATAGGTGCCAAGTATTGTTGTTGTAAGAAGCGGAATAACAATATCTTTTCTAAAAACTCCATCCTTTTGGCCATCTTCGATAATGGATTCCAGTACCTTTAAATTCCCTCGTTTTAAATCAGTAAAAGCCTGTAGATTGATTACCCGCTGGCTTGTAGAAAATTCAAAGTGCATAATTTTGTATATGCATCTGTTGGTATTGATTTTGTCTATGTAAAGAGCAACCAGCTTGTTAATCTTTTGGAGTGGATCTAAATCTTCCAGCATTAAATTATCCAGCTGCAGTTTTATGCCAGAGGCTCTGTATAAAATGATAGACTCCAAAAGCTGTTCCTTAGAACCAAAGTAATAGGAAACCATAGCAATGTTTATTTTGGCTTCTTTGGCTATGTCTCTTATCGATGTGCCGTCAAATCCTTTTTCTGCAAAAAGATTTTCAGCCACCAAAAGAATCTGTATCTGTTTGTCGTTAAAATCCGTTTTCACAATCGTATTTTTAAATTCAGTGCAAAATTAAACAAGTGTTTAAATTAAACGATTGTTTAATTTTATTTTAACTTTTTTTTAACAGCTTAATCTTTGGAATCAATAGCACCCAAATTTACATAATTTTGATGTAAAATGGTTGGAGTATGAGTGTAATTAACTGTTTTTGAGATTAATGTAAATTGTGGATATCTATTTTGCGATTTAAGTATTTTTTCTGCTGTAAAATCTATCTTTGGCATCCTTAAAAAAATATATATGAGCGCAATTTGGTACGAATGCAAAATTAAATACAGAAAAACCGACGAAGCAACAGGAACACAAAAGGTTACTACAGAACCTTATCTGGTAGACGCCGTGTCATACACAGAGGCAGAGAGCAGAATAACCGAAGAGATGTCTGCCTATATTAGTGAAGAGTTTAAAATCACCAATATTAAAGTAGCTAATTTTGCCGAAATTCATCCTTTTGAAAATACAGACCGCTGGTTTAAGACTAGAGTTTCGTTAATGGCTTACGATGAAGAAACTGGCAAAGAGAGAAAATCAAACATGTATTTACTGATACAGGCCAACGATGTAAAGGAGGCCTTTGATAATACAGTTCATGTTATGAAAACTACTATGAGCGAATATACGATCCCAGCAATATCTGAATCTCCTATCATGGATGTTTTTCCATATTTTTCGGGTGAAGATGGAGAACTGGAAGAATTGGAAAAGTTTAATGCACGTAAAAATTCCAAGCCAGAAATAATAAAGAATAGCGATTTTGAAGATCCTATGGAATTTGAAACTGTTTTAAAAGAGGAAGAGCAGGACGTTTAAAACATAGATTTTTTTTTATGTTTTTTAAAGCATCAAGGGTAGTAGAAAACAAAGATTAGCCATTATTATTTTGGCCTGTTTTTTTTCTTTTGCCATTTTGATGCTTTTTTTTTGTCTGACTATACTATATTTATAAAAAAATAGTGACATTTGGAGTTGCAATTATTTAGATTGGATATGGAAAAGAGAAAAAATGAGTTTAGTTATGAGGAGCTTCTTCATAAGGTTAAGGAGCAGGAATTGCTGATAAAACAGCTCAATGATGAAAAACTGGACTTAGCCAATTTTGAATATTTTATAAAAGATTCTTTGGATCTAGTATGCATTGCAGATTATGATGCCTATTTCAAGATGGTAAATGATGCCTTTACTACAGCGCTTGGATATTCTAAAGAGGAATTATTGTCGAAGCCATTTCTGGAATTTATCCATCCCGATGATATAGAATCTACCTTATCTACATTCAAGCTTTTAGCAAAAAATCTGCCGGTAATCGATTTTGAAAACAGATATATCAGGAAAGATGGAGAAATAGTTATTCTGCAATGGAAAGCTAATTTAAATACAGCCAATAATTTAATATATTCAATCGCCAGGGATATTACCGTTTTTAGAAAAACTCAGGAAAAATTATTAGCCAGCGAAAAGTCACTGAATGAAGCTCAGAAAATTGCCAAAATCGGAAGCTGGGATTTTAGCCTGATAACCCAGGAGCTGAATTGGTCTAATGAGTTATATGAAATTTTTGAATTTGAAAAAATCCCAAATGACACGGAGCTTTACGGGAAATATCTGTCTTGTTTTCTGCCAAAAGATGCCGAAGTATTAAGGATGAATATCAACAAAACTATCGCTGATAGGCTGCCATACGAAATGGAGCATCAGATCATCCTGCCCAATAAGATTATAAAATGGGTTTTTTGTACCGGTGTTGCAATGGTAGACAGCAATAATAACGCGGTTGCCCTGAAAGGAGTTGTTCAAGACATCACCCAAAAAAAGCAAATGGATGAGACGATAAAGGCCAAGGAAATGGCTGAAGCGTCCAATAAGGCAAAATCCGATTTTCTTGCAAACATGAGTCATGAGATTCGAACACCGCTTAACGGAATTATCGGTTTTACTGATTTGCTTCTGAAAACTGATTTCGACAAGGATCAGCTGGAATACCTTGCAACATTAAATGATTCTGCCAATACCTTAATGGAAATTATCAATAACATTCTTGATTTTTCCAAGATAGAATCAGGCAAACTGGAATTGATTTCGGAAGAGATTGATATTTATGAATTGTCAAATCAGATTATAAATTTATTTAAATACGAAGCCAATCACAAAAAAATTGATTTGCTGCTGCACATTGACCGTGATGTTCCACAATTTATAGCAGGAGATTCTTTCCGTCTGAAACAGATATTAGTCAATTTGCTGAGTAATGCCATGAAATTTACTTTTTCGGGACATATTAAACTAAATATTACCCAAGCCGATGCTGATGAAAAAATATCAAAAATTAAATTTTCGGTAGTAGATACAGGAATTGGAATTAAGGTTCAAAATCAGAGGAAAATTTTTCAATCCTTTATTCAGGCTGATAATACTGCAACCAGAAAATATGGAGGGACTGGTTTAGGACTGGCAATTTCAAGCCAGATTTTAGCATTAAAAAACAGCGAATTAAAATTAAGCAGTTCCTATGGAGCGGGCAGCGAATTCTTTTTTATCATCGCTTTTGAAAAACTTATTCGAAAAAAAGAGAATCCAGAAGCCAAAATGAATGTAAGGGAACCTGAGCCTTATAATTCAAATTTAATGGAAAACTATAAAATATTAATTGCCGAAGACAATAAGATCAATATGCTTTTAGCTAAAACATTGGTTAAAAAAATTATTGCTAATTGTACAATAATTGAAGCGGCAAATGGCTATGATGCTGTAGCACTGTCCGAAATTGAAATGCCAGATCTTATTTTGATGGACATTCAAATGCCTATTCAAAACGGCTACGATGCTACTGTTGCCATCAGGAATAACAAAAGTATTATGCAGATTCCTGTAATTGCCCTTACAGCGGGTGTATTAAATGGTGAAAAAGAAAAATGCATCAGCCACGGAATGTCAGATTACATTACCAAGCCAATCGTCCAAGCCGATTTGGAAAAAATACTGCAGAAATGGCTGATTAAATAAGCCAAAAGACAATCCTGCAAAAAATAGCAGTACTAACATTGAATATGTTTTTAAAAAAGTAAACAGCAGTTTCCTGCTGCAGTTTTTTAGGCAGTCATATTTTAATTGTTTGTAAATTAGTGTGTTGTATCTAATAAATTTTATATCTTTAATTAGCTGTTTTTCATAAAAAATTATCTGTATGAAAATAGCTATTTTGTAAGTGCGTATACCTTTCATGCGGCATTTATGATGCCAATTATTTGTGCCAAAAAAGCGGTTCCAGATCAATCTCATTATTAATCTATTTTGCAGATATGAAAGAAAAATTACCAGCTGTTGACGAATTATTGCAAAAAATAAAAAAGCAGGAACTTACGATTTCACTTTTGCAGAAGAAGATTGATTCTATTGCAAATTTTGAGTTTTTTACCCGGGAAACTTCCGATTTTATATGCGTTTCTGACTCCAATAGAAATCTCAGAGATTTTAATCTTGTATTCATCCATAAGCTGGGTTATTCCAAACGGGAATTGCTAATCAATAGTTTTACCCAATATATTTATCCAGACGATATTCCAAAAACCGATGAAGCTGCGCATGAGCTTTTGCAAAATAAAACAACCGTAATTTTCGAAAACAGGATTCTTACCAAGAGTGGCGATCTCATAACAGTGCAATGGACATCAATCATCAACCCATCGGATAATTTAATTTATTCTATTGGAAGGGATATTACCGAAATAAGAAAAATTCAGGAACAATTATCTGCAAGCGAAAGTTTATTGAATGATGCTCAGAAAATTGCAAAAATAGGAAGCTGGGAATTCAATCTGCTAAACAATGATTTAATCTGGTCCAATGAATTGTATAGGATTTTTGAAATTGACAGCAGATCAAATTCTAATCTATTTGACAGCTACTTACAATATTTTACACAAGAAGATAAGGAATTGATTAGGAGTAAGATAAATGAATGTGTTAAAAGCAGATTACCGTATGAGCTGACACACAGGATACTATTGCCAAATAATAGGATAAAATGGATCTATGGTACAGGAATTCCAATCCTGAATGATAAAAATGAAGTTATAGCATTAAGGGGAGTAGCTCAGGATATTACTGAAAAAAAGCAGATTGAAACTGAAATTCAAGCCAAAAACAAAGAAGTTGAAATCATAAAAGATAAGGAACGGGAACTGAAAAGCAATGCGAAATTTAGAAATTATGTAGAAAATGCACCCGATGGGGTTATGGTAGTCAGTATGAATGGACAATTCCTGGAGGTAAACCCTGCTGTATCAAAGATTACGGGATATTCCAAAAAAGCATTATTAAAAAAATCACTGATAGAGATTACGCCAGCAGATTTTTTAGCGAATATTGAAACTATTTTCAGGACTCTTGCTTTGAAAGAAACCTCAAGAGACATGATGCCATTTATACATAAAAATGGCAGTGTTAATCTCTGGTCAATTGATGCTGTCAAACTGTCGGAAAAACAGATTCTGTTATTTGTAAAAGATGTTACTGAGCGCAAAAAGGCAGAAGCAAAACTCAAAGAAAGCGAGCTGTTTTTAAAAGAAACTCAAAGCATAGCCCAGATAGGTACTTACAGTATCAATATGTACACAGGAAAATGGAGCCGGACAGGCCTGCTGGATACGATTTTAGGCATTGATGCTGATTATGATTTAACCGCCGAAACCTGGAAAGCTTTGGTACATCCCGATTGGAAAGAAAATTTAGAAATCTATTTTCAACAAGAAGTGATCAATAATAAAAAGCCGTTTGACAAGGAATACAAAATCATAAGAATAAATGATAAAGCCGAACGGTGGGTACACGGATTAGGATCCTTGAAATGGGATGATGATAACAATCCTTCTGTGGTATTAGGTACAATCCGTGATATAACTGAACATAAACTGCTGGAATTGGAATTGATAAGAGCCAAAGAAAAAGCCGAAAAGAATGAGAAAGAACTGTATAATAAATATGTGGAGTACGAGGAAATAAACGAAAAACTGAAACAAACCAATAAAGAACTAAAAAAGGCCAAAATTCAGGCAGATGAGGCTAATAAAGCCAAATCAGATTTTTTATCCAATATGAGCCATGAAATTCGGACACCATTAAATGGAATTGTCGGTTTTACTGATTTATTGATGAAAACGGAGCTCGAGAAAAATCAATTGGAATATATGTCTACGGTTAATATTTCTGCCAATTCATTGATGGAAATCATTAATGATATTTTGGATTTTTCAAAAATAGAATCGGGAAAATTAGAGCTGCATTTAGAAGATATAGATTTGTTTAGGCTATTGCATCAGGTAATCGAATTGTTTAAGCATCAAGCTAATTTAAAAAATATTGATTTGAGTCTTATAATAGAGAATGGTGTGCCTCAGTACATTCATGCCGATTCAATCAGGCTGAAACAGATATTGGTAAATTTAATAAGCAATTCTTTGAAATTTACCTCGTTTGGGCATATTATATTGGATGTCGCAGTAATAAAATCGGGTAAAAAGAACACATTTTTAAAATTTTCTATTAAAGATACCGGTATTGGAATCAAACAGTACAATCAAAAAAAGATTTTCAATTCATTTGTTCAGGAAGACAGCGCAACGTCACGAAAATTTGGAGGTACGGGTTTAGGCCTGGCAATTTCCAATCTGCTGTTAGGACTAATGAAAAGCCACATGCAGCTGAAAAGTAAATATGGAGACGGAAGTGATTTTTTCTTTTATATAAAATTTAAAAAAGCCCAGCCAATACCCGATAATTTTGCTGAATTAACTGCAGCTGAATCCAAAGTCAGGAAGAATAAAAAAATGGACAAGCTTCGTATCTTGATTGTTGAAGACAACAAAATCAATATGTTTTTGGCCAAAACCTTAGTGAAAAGAATTATTCCAAATGCTATTATTCTCGAAGGAAGGGACGGGGAGGAAGGCGTAGAACAATTTCAATTAAATAAGCCAGACCTCATTTTAATGGACATTCAGATGCCTATAAAAAATGGATATGATGCCACTCTCGAAATCAGGAGTCTTGAAAATGGCAGTAAAGTACCTATTATTGCTCTGACAGCGGGAATTATGGTTGGAGAAAAAGATAAATGCCTTGAGTTTGGCATGAATGATTATGTCTCAAAGCCTATAGTAGAAGATGATCTGGATGCAATTATTCATAAATGGCTGCCCAAATAACCTTAATAAAGATAATCCCTGTACTGCAAAAAAAAAGAGTGTTGAACTTATTTTTTCAACACTCTTTTCGAAACATTATAAAATTACATTACATTACGCTTTCTTTGTTGTTTTAGAAGAACAGCACGTTTTTTTAGACTTATCACATGCTTTTTTTTCTTTCGCTGTGCATTCTTTTTTAGGCGTTTCTTTCGGCTTTGTTTCTTGAGCGCTCACATTCATACCAGCCGAAAAAAGAGCTACTGCTAAAATAGTAATTAAGTTTTTCATCTTTTTGATTTTTGATTTTTTGATGATTCAAAAGTATAGCTTTTTTTGAATCACAATTATTAATTAACTTTTTTATAACGAAATATTTAGGAACATATATTCGCAATAAAAAGCATCAGGAAATATTATCTTATTGTGTAATTATACGCTGTATTTTTCTGTGATAATTTTAATTAAATCTGAACTGCCGACAACTCCAGACTGTCTCCATAATTGCTTTCCGTTTTGGAAAAGAATCATGGTAGGAACTCCACGGACCTGATATAGCGAAGCAAGCTGCTGGTTTTTGTCTACATCAATTTTAATGATTGAAATCCGGTCGCCCAGACTGTCTTTAACTTCTTTCAAAATAGGTGCCAATGTTTGGCAAGGTCCGCACCAGGTGGCAAAAAAATCGACCAGAACGGGTTTCTCTGATTGTATGATAGTATTAAAAGTACTCATTTTTTACGTTTTTTGTTTTTAGGTATGGCACAGCCATTTGACCCACAGCCTGAATTAAATAATGCTTGGATAAAGAAAAATAATCCAAAGATAATAAAAAACCACTCGTGCGTATTGTAGGCCTGCACGAACAAAAATACGGAAAAGGCTAAACGGAAAATCCGCATGGCATTCCAGTTGTTAAATAATAATTCCTTCATTTTAGTTGTTTTTTTGAAATTCAATCCATAATTCGGTTCCAGCTCTTGGGGCGGCAGAATTCTGGCACGCCTCCATTTTTATAAAATTGAAAGTATTCCCGAAGAGCATTTCATATTCTTCTTGGCTGCCGCCAAAGGGAGGACTGCTTTCAAATATCTTGTTGAATAAAAGGCCGGCAATTTTGCCTTCTTTGCTTAAAAGCTGATGCATTTTCGAAACATATTCCTGCCGCATTGCTGGTGGCAAGGCGCAAAAGAAAGTCTGCTCGATTATCAGATCATATTCTCCTTGATGTGTAAAAAAATCTCCCAATATAATGTTGAGGTCAGGATTGTCTTTGAATCTCATTTTTAAATTCTCTACCAGTGTGGGAGCAATATCAATAACAGTAATATTGGCAAAGCCCTGCTGCAAAAGATATGCAGCTTCATAACTGCTGCCACAGCCTGGAATTAAGATTCGGAGGTTTTTATTTTCTAAAGTATCGATATAGCTTTTTATGGGAGGAGATATGGTTCCAAGATCCCAGCCTAATGTGTTGTCTTTGTATTTATTGTCCCAAAAATTCTGATTGCTGTTTTTCATTTTTAACAGGTATTGCTAGGCGTTTGATTTTCGACCTGATTGTTTCTTGTTTTTTTAAAGATGCCATTGAAAATGCCATTGAAATTGAAAATTGTTTTTGGCTATCGTATCTTGCTTTGGCAAATAAAATCGGTAGTAGGAACATCGGTTTTGGCAATTGCATTGAATCCGCCTTCAATCTCGCTAAAATTACGAAATCCTCGTGCTTGCAAAATCGATGCAGCAATCATGCTGCGGTATCCTCCTGCACAGTGCATAAAAAACGGCTCGTTTGGGTTGATGTCATTGATCCAATCGTTAATGCTTGATAATGGTTTGCAATAAGCTTCGGATACATGCTCGGCGGCGTATTCAGTTTCTTTACGAATATCAATAATTTTGCTCTCGCCAATCTTAACTTGTTTCTGAAACTCCTGGGCGGTGATCCTGTTTATGGTATCAATGTCTTTTCCTGATTTTTTCCAAGCATCAAAACCATCTTTTAAGTGACCAGCTAAATTGTCAAAACCCACTCGGCTCAGGCGGGTGACGGTTTCTTCCTCTCGCCCTGGCTCGGTAATCAGCAAAATAGGCTGTTTTACATTGGCAATCAAAGCACCAACCCAGGGAGCAAAATCGCCGTCAATACCAATATTTATAGATTGCGGAATAAAGCCTTTGGCAAAATCACTGTTTTTTCGGGTGTCAAGAATCAAGGCCCCGGTTTCATCGGCTTTAGATTCGAATTCGCTTACTGATAGAGCATTCATGCCATGTTCTAATACCTCATGAAAGCTGTCATATCCATTTTTGTTCATCGCTACATTCATGCCAAAATAGGCTGGGGGAGGGAGCAGTCCATCGGTTACCTCGGTTATGAATTCGGCTTCGGTCATATTGGCTCTCAATGCATAATTGCTTGCTTTTTGATTCCCAATAGTCGAAACTGTTTCTTTGCTCATATTTTTGCCACAGGCACTCCCTGCACCGTGGGCTGGATACACAATAACGTCATCTGCCAAGGTCATAATTTTGTTTCTTAGCGAATGATAAAGCAATCCAGCCAGCTGTTCCTGAGTCATTGATGCCGCTTTCTGGGCGAGATCTGGTCTTCCTACATCACCAATAAACAATGTGTCTCCAGAGAAAATGGCATGGTCCTTTCCGTTTTCATCTAGAAGCAGGTACGTTGAACTTTCCATAGTATGTCCTGGTGTGTGAAGTACTTTTATTTTGATCTTTCCTATTTCGAACAGCTGATTATCTGTCGCAATTATAGATTCGAATTCGGGTTTTGCTGTGGGGCCGTAAACAATTTGTGCGCCCGTTTCTTTGCTTAAATCCAGATGTCCCGAAACAAAATCGGCATGAAAGTGGGTTTCAAAAATGTATTTCAGTTTCACACCGTCGCGTTCAATTCTGTCCAGATAGGGCTGTGTTTCTCTTAACGGATCAATTATTGCCGCCTCACCATTGGAACTGATATAATAAGCACCTTGTGCCAAACATCCTGTATATATTTGTTCTATCTGCATGATTTTATTTTGTATAAAGTTACTAAGATTTTGAGATGCTAAGTTTAAAGTTTAAAAGTTTCTAAGTTGAAATCCAGGAACATAGAAAAATCAGCATCTTAGCTGTTAAAAAAAAAATTCCTTGACAATGATATAAATTCCCATCACTAATATGAACCAGCCAAAAATAGGCTTGAGCTTTTCTCCGTCTATTCTTTTGGATAATCGGGTGCCTATCAGCATTCCTATAAAAGCCATGCCCGAAATACTTGCTAAAAAGATATAATTGATTGAAGTGCCTATGTATAGATCTCCCAAAAAACCGACTGCCGAATTAATAAATATGATTAATAAAGAGGTACCGACTGCTTGTTTCATGGGTAGATTGGCAAAAAATAAAAGCGCAGGAATAATTAAAAAACCACCTCCAGCACCAAGAAAACCTGTTATAATCCCAACCGCAGCACCTATTGCTGCCAGCTGCCAATAATTCGTGCTGACAAACTGTATTTTTTCTTTGGCTTTGCTAATCATTGAAAATGACGCTGCGACCATCAATATTGCAAAGATGATCATGATTAATAAGTTCTTGGTAATTTGAAAATCATTAATAGTAAAAAGGATATTGGGAATCTTTAAAATGATTACCTCACGAATAACCAAAACCGAAAAAACAGAAGGAACCGCAAAATACAACGCAGATTTTATTCTAAGATTCCCCATCTTGTAATGGCTAAAACATCCAGATAGTGATGTAATTCCTACAATGAATAAGGAATAGCTCGTAGCGAGTTTAGGATCTATTTTAAATAAATAAACTAATATGGGAATGGTCAAAATAGAACCGCCACCACCAATGAGCCCCAGTGAAAGGCCTATTATGACTGAAGCTAGATAACCAATGTATTCCATACCGCTTTTTTAAATTCCAGACAAAGATGCAAAGTCTTTTTGTGTAACAATGTAACTTTTGTCACAATGCTGATGATTTGTTTAAGAATATTTCGAAGTCAACAAAAAAATCTGTCAATTAACAGCAGAAAAGGGACAACTACAGTATTTCAATCTGGCTGCGGTGCAAAATGACCAGACCTCGCTGCTCCATTTTCTTTAGCAGTCTCGAAATAACTTCTCTGGAAGTATTCAGATCAGATGCGATTTCCTGATGGGAAAGTTTTAGCTCTTTGCATCCGCAGGCTTCAACCTGACGTTTTAGATAGAATTCCAAGCGTTCGTCCATTGCTCTGAAAGCGATGCTGTCAATTACTTCCAGCACTTCTTCCAGACGATTGCGGTAAGAGCCTACAACAAATTCGTACCAGCTTCGGTGACGCATCATCCATTGATCCATCATAGTCAATGGAAGCATAATTATTTCGGCATCTTCGACCGCTTTGGCCATGATTTGGCTTTTTTCATTCTTGATTGCACACACCATTGATAAGGCACAAGCTTGTCCTGGCTGTAGATAATACATGAAAAATTCCCCGCCATCACTGTCTTCACGATAGACTTTAATAGTTCCTTTTACCAGCAGGACAGTGTGTGTGATATACTGCCCTGTCCGCATGATTACTTCCCCTGCACTGAATGTCTTGATAATTTCATGCGTTTTGATATCTTGAATTAATTCGGCAGAAAAGTAAGGGAATGTTTTTTTTAATATCTCTGGCATTTTGTTTTATTTAGAAATCAGCAAGAATACAACAGCACAAAAATAACTAAAAAACAGGAGCTTATTTAAAATTAAGCAGCGTGTGGAGCTGGAGTGTTTTAGGTATTACGAAAACGATTTCTTTAATTTATTATGTAATTCACAAAAAAGAGGTATATTGTTTGAGGAAAATCTCGTATTTTTACGAAAAAATATATATTATGAAATCGCTTCTTAAAGGTTTGCATAACCAGCACTGCTAAAGAAAAGCGGCCCAGACGGAAACGAACTGGCAAATCATAACATATAACCTATTAATAAATAAATTTTACATATATGAATTTGACACAAGAAGAATGGGTTTCTCAAAAGGAAGCTGATGAAAATGCAGTCCTGTTAGATGTAAGAACTGAAGACGAATGCGATCAAGGCATAATAGAAGGTGCTATTAATATTGATATTCATAAAGGTCAGGAGTTTGTAGATGCTATTGCGGCGTTAGATAAAAGCAAAAATTATTATGTGTATTGCCGCTCTGGAATGAGAAGTGCAAAAGCATGTGAGATCATGAACGAGTTAGGTATCAGCAATACTTACAATTTACTCGGTGGCATTATAGAATGGGAAGGTGATGTAGTATAACATCATATCAAGAGGCCAGCACCTCTTTTAAATTAATGGAAATTAACCAACAAAACTAGAATGAATACAATACCTCAAGAATTTCAAATAACGTCTCTGCTTAATCAAGATACTTATCTGGTAAACGGAGAATTAAAAAAATGGACAGGAAAAACTACACCAGTATATTCAACGATTTCTTCAACCGAAAAATATGAACCCACATTATTAGGTTCTATTCCGTTTATGGGAGAAGCAGAAGCATTGGAAGTAGCAGCATCTGCCGAAGCAGCATTTAATAATGGACAAGGATTATGGCCTACTATGAAAGTAGTGGACCGTATCAAATGCATGGAAAAGTTTGTTGCCAAAATGAAAGAAACCCGTGCAGAAGTAGTTAAACTCTTGATGTGGGAAATTGGAAAAACACTTGGCGATTCTGAAAAAGAATTTGACAGAACAGTTGAATATATTCAGGATACTATCGAAAGTTATAAAGAATTGAATAGCCGTTCGGCCTATTTCTCGAAAGTGCAGGGAATCAACGCTATGGTACGCAGAGGGCCAATTGGAGTTGTTTTATGCCTTGGACCTTATAACTATCCTTTGAATGAGACTTTTACATTGCTTATCCCAGCTTTAATTATGGGGAATCCTGTAATTTTCAAGCCAGCAAAACACGGTGTTTTATTAATTTCACCTTTATTAGAAGCTTTCAAAAGCAGTTTTCCAAAAGGAGTAATCAGTATTGTTTATGGCAGAGGCCGTGAAATCGCATCGCCGATAATGAAATCCGGAAAAGTAGATATTTTGGCATTGATTGGAAATAGTAAATCAGCCATTGCTTTACAGGATCAGCATCCAAATAAAAACAGATTGCGTTTAGTATTAGGATTAGAAGCTAAAAACCCAGCCATTATATTGCCAGATGCCGATTTGGATCTAGCTATCCAGGAATGTATTGCTGGTACTTTATCTTTCAATGGGCAAAGATGTACAGCGCTGAAAATTATTTATGTACACGAAAATGTTGCAGCCGAATTTAACAAACGTTTTGCTGAGAAAGTTGATGCATTGAAATTTGGAAATCCTTGGGAAAAAGGAGTTTCTTTGACACCGCTTCCAGAGACCGAAAAACCAGCTTATATTCAGGAATTAATTGATGATGCAACTGCAAAAGGGGCTAAGGTAATTAATGCAAAAGGTGGGGAACATTCGGATAATTTTATATTCCCTGCTATTTTGTTTCCAATCAATAAAGAGATGAGAGTGTATCATGAAGAGCAGTTTGGGCCAGTGATACCAGTATTGACTTTCAAGGATATTCAAGAGCCATTAAATGATATGGCCGAATCTAATTATGGTCAGCAGGTAAGTTTATTTGGTAAAAATATCAAAACCATTGCACCGCTTATTGATACTTTAGTAAACTTAGTCTGCCGTGTAAACCTGAACAGTTCCTGCCAGAGAGGACCAGATGTTTTTCCTTTCACAGGAAGAAAAGATTCTGCGTTTGGAACATTAAGTATTCATGATGCTTTGCGTTCTTTCTCAATCAGGACTTTCGTAGCTTCAAAGGATAATGCCTATAATAATGAAATACTGCAGGAACTGCTAAATAGCAAAGAATCAAATTTCATTAACACCGATTATATTTTGTAATCGTTTTTTAAATTACTTAAAGCCGCATCTTTTTTTTTAAATGATGCGGTTTTTTTATGGCAATAAAGCAAAATGCTGTGAGTTCAATTGATTGTTTTTTAATGGAATAGTTTTAAGTGCTGGTAAAATGATTATATTTGCAGGAGGTACTTTATTAGTAAATTCTATTGCAGTTTTGTATCAGGCCATCCTGATATTCTATCCTATTCTACAATTAATAAGCAGCTATCAGAAAGAAAGCAAAAATAGTCGCCCAAAACGTTCACGAGTATTTGAATCGTGAGCCTCGTTATGTGCATCCAAAATTGAAATTTATACCTAATATAATTGTGAATGGCATCAGTTTAGTTATTGCCATCGCTTTTGTGAGTGTTATTTTATATCTTTTAGTAAGTTATCTGATAAAATTATTTTATCATTTATAAATTCCCAAAACATTTTTTTTGCTGATTCTCCCTATTCAATAAAATGCATAGTTTTTTTAAAGGCGTTTTCTAATTTGAAAAATATAACATTTACCCTAAAAGATGTTGTAATAATAAAAACAGCATTCTTCCGATAATGATATGTTTATGATTGCCATTTTATTAAATATTTTGTTGAATATTTAATAAAATGGCTTTATATTTAATTATTAAAAATTTTTGTTCTTTATATTGGTTTTTATTTAAAAAAAATCCGATTCTATGATAAATATCAGTTTCTGTGCTATAACGTTTTCTTAAATTTGTTGTATAATTAATAGCACAAGTCATGAAAACAAATTTTAGATTTTTAGCACTGATAGCTTTATGGATTATAACAATAAACGGCTATGCACAGGAAATAAGCTGGACTGCGCCTGAGTATGCAAACTCTGTGCAAAATCCATTTGCTGGAAAGCAGAAGGCCACAGATGAAGGCAAAATAATTTTTAATCAGATGTGCGTGCTGTGCCACGGCAATAATGGGCAAGGAAATGGTGAAGCAGGTAATGCATTGCAGCCACGTCCTGCCAATTTTAAAGCCCTGAATGTAAAGAATCAGACAGATGGTGCCATCTTCTGGAAAATAACCAATGGAAAAGCCCCAATGGCTAGTTATTTTGAAATACTGACTGATGAACAGCGATGGAAATTAGTCAACTATATACGAGAATTAGAAAAAAAATAATTTTGAATTAGTACCCCTAAATGTTTTTTTTTAAACAAAACCGTTACCGCAAAAGTCTGAGCGATAACGGTTTTTTATTTTTATAAATACCGGCCGTTTTTTTGAGGAATTAAATTCCTTGTGAGGTCTTTTTTCCCGTCAATCCATACCACTTTTGTTTTTTTGCTGTAATAGTAAATCTCTGGATTTCGCTTAATTTCTCTTAATTTTTTTAATGAATTAAATTGAAATTTGATAATTTTTATGATGAATTCTATAATCTGAAAAATTATTAAAATATGAAATTTATCTCTGAGAATTAGTGTATTATAATTTAAAAATAAAGTTATGGGAGATCACAAGAATTTGAGAGACAGTGCTGCTGTTCAGAAAATAAAGGATTTAGCAGAAAATATAAAAACCTGTATGTTTTGTACTTACAACGGTGACAGACTTTGTTCAAGACCGATGTCTGCACAGAAAGTAGATGATGATGGGAATCTTTGGTTTTTATCGGATAAAACCAGTGTCAAGAATCATGAAATATTAGAAAATTCTAAAGTAGAACTATTTTTCTCGGCACCTCATGACCAATTTTTAACACTGCATGGTCATGCCACTATTTTGTATGATAGAGAAATTATAAAAGAATTATTCACACCAATTGTAAAAGTATGGATGCCAGAAGGCGAAGATGATCCGAATTTAAGTGTGATAAAAGTAGTTCCTGAGGAAGGTTATTATTGGAACAATAAAAACGGAAGAGTGGTTGCAGCCGCAAAAATGACTGTCGCTTTTATTACAGGCAAAACTATGGATGATGGGATTGAAGGTAATTTGAATTTGTAAAAAAAACTGCTGGTCTTTTTTATATTTTTTAAAAGTTTTTTAATCAAAAATTCCACAGATTAATTTTGTAAAAATGTGTGGAATTCCGGTTATTCGCACTGGCTTAACCCTAAATCCGCATAAAACTGATCAATTTCTTTGGTGTTCCAGCCCATTGATATAATTATAGCTTTGGCTTTTTTTGCATTTTCAATAGCATTCTTTTTATCATTAATCTTATTGTAAAGCCTTGCTGATAATAAAGTATTTTCGGCGGTGGTATTCAATTCTACGGAACGCTTGGCCCATGAAACTGCTTTTTTTAAGGCTTCTTTATCAGTAATGTGATCAATATATACTTTGGAAACGGCATTGATTGTTGAGTAATCATTCCAAGCCAGTCTGTCTACTGATTCTAAAGTAGTCTGCTGGTAGTTTTTCCAGTTTTTGATACCCTCATACATTTGCAGATCATATCTGAAAACTAATGAATCTGCTTTTGTGAGATTAAGTTTTTTTGCGAGAATTCTATTTTTGGAATAGCCGATGGAATCAAGATAATTCATGTTTTGGGTTAGTGTTTTTTTAACCACGTTTATAATTTTGGCTTCGACTCTTTTGGCTGAAGAGACTTTGGCAAAATCGGTTTGATGATTTACGATTGTTTCAAATCCTTTTGAATCCAGATTGTTAACTCCATAAGCGACAATTTTCCAATTGATTGGTGTTATCAGCTGGTCTTTAGATTGTGTTGCTAAATATTTGGCAGTTACTTCATCACTTTTATCCGAGTCAATGCTTTTTCGTAAGGCGTTTAAATAAATAATGCAATTTTCAGGATTTGCGACATCTTCATTAAACTTTTTTTCGAGATAAGGCAATTGTGTATTTGGGTTTAAAGCTTTTTGTGTTTCTGCAAGAAATTCTTCGGTGGTAAATTCGCCTCCAGTGCTATACAGATGGGTTTCTTTTTCGTTTAGAAACAGGAAAACAGGAAACGATTTTATGCTGTATTTTTTCATAAACTCTTTTCCCGCGGGCATTTCAGAATCTATCATTAGATTTATGAAATTATTATTGAAGAAGGTAATCACCGCAGGCTCTTTTAAAACGGTGCTTTTCATTTTGTTGCAATGGCTGCACCAAGTGGCATAGACCATTATAAAAATGGTTTTCTGGGATGCTTTGGATTGTTCAAGTGCCTTTTTATAATCGTTTTCTATAAAATTTATTGATGTATTTTGTGCTTTTAGAACAGGTGTTGCAAGTAATAGCAGGATAATAAAGATGTGTTTAACAGAAACTTTCATTATATTGATCGTTTGGAAACTGGTTTATTAATTTAAAGCTGGAATTTACTCTTTTAATTTAGAAACCTTTTTAAAATTATATTAAAATTAGAGTTTTCCTTCTTGGCTGGTTTTTCTCAAGCCTCCCTTGGACTTCATTGAATAGTTTTTGATGAGGATAGTAGTCCGCTTCGGGTGAGCAGCTGTATTTGCTAACAAACAATTCAGACCATATATTATACTTTTAGATTCAAATATTAATCCTTACTTTTGAACCTCATAAAAAAACAAAAAAATATGGCGACAATAACATTAGGAGGAAATCCAGTGCATACTTCAGGAGAATTACCAAAAGTGGGTTCAAAATTAGCTGATTTTAAATTAGTTCAAAACGACTTGTCTATAGCTGATTTAAGCACATTTGCAGGCAAAAAATTAGTTTTAAATATTTTTCCAAGTATAGATACGGGGACTTGTGCTGCTTCTGTTAGAAAATTTAACGAAAGTGCCAGCAGTCTTGCGAACACTACTGTTTTGTGTATTTCTAGAGATCTGCCATTTGCCCAGAAACGTTTTTGTGGCGCAGAAGGCCTTGAGAATGTGGTAAATTTATCTGATTTTCAAGAAGGTGCTTTTGGAAAAAGCAATGGATTGGAAATTGTTGACGGGCCATTGGCTGGTTTGCATTCCCGTGCTATTATCGTTACTGATGAAAACGGTGTGGTAACCCATACAGAGCAAGTAGCTGAAATTGCTCATGAACCTAATTATGAAGCGGCTTTGGCGGCACTTTAAAAGTTTACAATGGAATTTCAAAAAGACAATACATTACTTACAGGCCGATTGAAAAGCGTGAAATACGCTTTTCTTGGTGCTGTAAAATTAATAACTACCGAGCATAGTATAATGGTTCAGTTTTCTCTTGGGATATTGATGACTATTGCTGGTTTTTATTATCATATCACAGCTACCGAATGGCTTTTTCAAACCATGGCTATTGGTTTGGTTATGAGTATAGAAGGGTTGAATACAGCAGTGGAAAAAATTGCCGATTTTATTCACCCTAATTATCATGAAAGAATTGGTTTTATCAAGGATATTGCAGCAGGAGCTGTATTTTTTGCAGCAATGACAGCAATTGCAGTTGGTCTTATTATCTATATCCCAAAATTTTTCTAGGCTCAATTTAATTTAAGAATGGCAAAATCTACAAAAAAAGAAACTTTAGATAAAAAGAAAGACTCAGAACCTAAAGGTCTAAAATCATGGCAGCTGACTAAACAGCATCGGATTGTTTTGGGGGCGTTATTGGTTTTGTTTTCTATAGCATTATTGGTTGCGTTTGTTTCCTTTTTTATTTATGGAAAGATAGACCAGAGTGCTGTTTCTGAATTGACAGATCGAAAGGAAGCAGTTCAGAATTGGCTTGGTAAATTTGGAGCCTATCTCGCTGATTTAATTATTTATCGCGGTTTTGGGATTGCCTCATTCTTATTTGTACGCCTTTTTTTTCTTACTGGGATGTATCTGGTTTTAGATCTTTCTATCAAAAAATTAAAAGGTACCTGGTTTTGGGATTTGTTTGCCATTATTATAATATCAGTTTTATTTGGATTCTTTGCTGTTTCAGTGCCAGAACTGGGAGGAACTATCGGATATGAACTCAATTTATTCATTCAGGATTATATTGGCAAAACAGGAACGCTTTTAGCTCTTGTTTTCGGGTTAATTATCTATTTGATTTTTAAGATTCAGGTCTCTCCGGAAAAAGTTCAGGCTTTTTTTGAAAGTACTAAAAAAGAAATTAAAGAAGACATAGCTACGCAGCCAATCGCTGTACCATCCTCCAATGACCCTAGTTATAATCTGGAAGAATTTGCTGTTGAAGAGCCAGATGAAGCTGATGAAGAGTTGGATAATATTCATTTGAAAACTACAGGTTCGCAATTTGAAATCAATAAGGAAGCTTTGAAGCCTACCATTTCAAGTGCTTCCGAAATTAATCTGGAGCCAACGCTTAAGCCGCTTCCTATGGATGTTCTGCCTCCAAACCCAGAACCTGTAAAAGAGGAAGCTTTTGTAATTGAAAAAGCTGTTGAAGAAGATATAATCGAAGACAATCTGGCATCTCGCCTGGTTTCAGATTTTGGGCTGTTTGATCCTACTTTGGATCTGTCCAATTATAAATATCCAACGATCGATTTATTAAAAGAATATTCGACTGGCGGAATTACGATCAATCAGGAAGAATTAGAAGAAAATAAAAACCGTATTGTAGAAACACTTCGCAATTATAAAATTGAAATCGCACAGATAAAAGCTACCGTTGGGCCATCGGTGACATTATACGAAATTGTGCCCGAAGCGGGAATCCGTATTTCAAAAATCAAGAGTCTTGAGGATGATATTGCTTTGTCTCTTTCGGCATTAGGAATCCGTATTATTGCCCCGATTCCTGGAAAAGGTACTATTGGTATCGAGGTTCCCAACAAGAATCCTACTATGGTTTCTATGAAGAGTGTAATTGGTTCAGCCAAATTCCAAGAGGCCGAAATGGAATTGCCTATTGCTTTGGGAAAAACCATTTCGAATGAAACCTTTGTAGTAGATTTGGCCAAAATGCCTCACTTATTGATGGCAGGTGCTACAGGACAAGGAAAATCTGTTGGGTTGAATGCGGTAATCACTTCACTGCTTTATAAAAAACATCCTGCCGAGATTAAATTTGTAATGGTCGATCCTAAGAAAGTCGAGCTGACACTTTTTAATAAAATCGAAAGACATTATCTGGCCAAACTCCCAGATACTGACGATGCAATTATCACTGATAATGCAAAGGTCGTTAATACCTTGAATTCTCTTTGTGTCGAAATGGACAACCGTTATAATCTGTTAAAAGATGCAATGGTTAGAAACATAAAAGAGTATAACGAAAAATTCAAATCCCGAAGACTGAATCCTGAAAATGGACATCGTTTTTTACCTTATATTGTACTGGTTGTCGATGAGTTTGCCGATTTGATTATGACCGCTGGAAAAGAAGTAGAAATGCCTATTGCGAGATTGGCACAATTAGCTCGTGCGATTGGTATTCACTTGATTATTGCAACCCAAAGACCATCGGTAAATGTAATAACTGGTTTGATTAAAGCCAATTTTCCTGCGAGAATTGCTTTTAGGGTTTCTTCAAAAATTGATTCACGAACTATTCTCGATACACAGGGAGCCGATCAGTTAATTGGTCGTGGAGATTTACTGTATTCCAATGGTAATGATGTGGTTAGGGTGCAATGTGCTTTTGTGGATACTCCCGAAGTAGATAAGATTGTCGATTTTATCGGTTCGCAAAAAGCATACGCAACCGCTTATCTGCTTCCTGAATTTATTGGCGAAGATGGTGGTCCAAGTTTGGAAATGGATATTTCGGAAAGAGATACTTTATTTAGAGAAGCGGCCGAAGTGATTGTAAATGCACAGCAGGGTTCGGCATCATTATTGCAGAGAAAACTGAAATTAGGTTACAATAGAGCCGGCAGGTTAATTGATCAACTGGAAGCTGCAGGAATTGTAGGTCCTTTTGAAGGCAGTAAAGCCAGAAGCGTGAATATACAGGATATGGCCAGTCTGGATCAGTTTTTTAATAATGAGAATTAAATTTTTAGACTTTTAGATTATTGGATTTTTAGATTTTGAACTTTGGATTTTGGACTCTGAAATGGATCTGATAGTAGAAATTTATCTTTTTTTTAATGCTTTTAACTTTATTGCTTTTTATTTTTGCACCGAATTTCTAGTTCTTTACTTTGCGTCTTAGCGCCTTAGCGAGAGTAAATAAAGCTTAAAACTTAATGAAATTGGGAGAAGTAAGCAGGAGCAATAACCAACTGACGAAGTGAATAATTAGAAATACACTAAAAAATACAAGCACAACAAAATACAGAACAATGACACTACATAATAAAATAGGAATGAAAGCAATTTTGGGACTTTTGACGGTTTTTTTGATAGGATTTTCGGCTCAGGCTCAGGATGCTAAAGCAAAAGCTTTGCTGGATAAAGTTACTGCCAAAGTAAAAAGTTATGAGAATATTACAATTGATTTTAAATATTCACTGAATAATGCCAAAGAGAATATTAATCAGGACAGCAAAGGCACAGTGGTGATGAAAGGGAATCAATATGTTTTGAACTTTATGGGAGTTACTAAGATTTTTGATGGTAAAAAATCCTATACTGTTGTTCCCGAAGATGAAGAAGTAACAGTTTCTACCCTAAATGAAAAAGATGAAACGGCTATTACTCCTTCCAAAATGCTGACTTTTTTTAATAAGGGTTATAAATTCTCTATGGATATTGTGCAGAATGTAAGTGGTAAAAAAATACAATACATAAAGCTGGTTCCAGCTAATCCAAAAGATCAGAGAAAAGAGATTCTGGTAGGAGTTGATTCTAAAACCAATAATATCTACAAAATTATTGAAATAGGAAAGAAAGGGACAAAAACTACATTAACCGTGAATTCTTTTAAAACTAATCAAGCATTGCCAAAAAATCAGTTTACCTTTGTCGCGAGTAAATATCCCAATTATTACATCAATAAATTAGATTAATTATTTAGGTGAAGATTTTAGACAGATACTTATTAAAAACATTTCTTGGAACATTTGCTACGGTATTTGTTATCCTTTTTTTTGTATTCATATTGCAGACCGTCTGGCTTTTTATAGCTGAATTGGCAGGTAAAGATTTAGATTTCTTTATGGTAATTAAATTTTTGGCTTTTTCGATGCCTCGGATTGTGCCGTTAGTATTACCGCTTTCTATATTGCTGGCTTCGATAATGTCTTTCGGAAATTTGTCTGAACATTATGAGTTCGCAGCCATGAAATCTTCTGGAATTTCATTGCAGAGAGCCATGAGAAGCTTGACTATTGCGATAACTATATTGAGTTTTATAGCTTTTTTATTTGCTAATAATGTAATTCCGTATGCCGAATTCAAGTTTATCAATTTCAGGAAAAATATTGCTCAGGCCAAGCCGGCATTGGCAATCACTGAAGGACAGTTTAGTGACGTTGGCCTATACAATATCAAGGTGAATAAAAAATCAGGAGAAAATGGCAACCATCTTACAGGAATTACAATTCACCAGAAAGCGCAGAATGGTGACGGAAGCAAAACCGTCATTCGTGCTACAAATGGAGAATTAATCAGTAATGAAAAAACAAATCTGCTGCAGCTGGTTTTAAACGATGGAAACTATTATCAGGACATAGTGCCTAAAAAGTATGAAGACAGAAGTAAATTGCCATTTGCTAAAAGCTCATTCAAGGTGTACAGGATTAATATTGATTTGTCTCAAATGAATAAATCGGATGCTAAAGATGAATCCGTTTCAAACACAAATAATATGTTGAATGTAAGTGATTTGAAATATACTTTAGATTCACTCAATAAGAATAGAGATAATGAGATTATTGCTTTTTCCGAAAACAGTAATTCCAGAATCCAGGTTCTTAACAATAATAATGCTCCTGCTCCCAGTAAAAAGAAAGGCCTGGTAAAAGATTTATTATCAGTTTACAGCAATAAAAAAAAGAGTGAAATTTTAGCTTCAGCAAGCAGTAATGTACAAAGCCTGATGTATTCTATAGATGCCACTAAGACTGAATTAGATAATAAAAAGAAAAATATTAACAGCCACATTTTATCATTCTATGATAAGTTTGTTATTGTATATGCCTGTTTCCTGATGTTTTTTATAGGAGCTCCATTAGGGGCTATTATCCGCAAAGGAGGCATTGGCCTGCCAATTGTATTTGCTGTATTGATTTTTATATCGTTTCACTTTATCAATACTTTTGGTAAAAGAATTTCACAGGAAGATGGATTAACGCCTTTTCTAGGTGCTTGGATGTCTTCTATTATTTTAACGCCATTGGCACTTTTATTGACTTATCGCGCTACAAATGATATTGGCCTAATTAATTTAGATGTGATCCTGACACCAATCCAGAAAGCATTTCAAAAAATAGTTCAAAAAATAATTCCATCTCAAAATAAAGAATAAAAATGTCTCCCACAAAAATACAGCTCAACACTATAGAAGAAGCCATTGAAGATATCCGTCAAGGCAAAGTCATTATTGTAGTTGATGATGAAGATCGCGAAAACGAAGGTGATTTTTTGGCTGCAGCCGATAAAGTAACTCCAGAAATGATCAACTTTATGGCTACACACGGTCGCGGTTTAATATGCGCTCCATTGACTGAGAGCCGCTGTAAAGAATTAGGCTTGCATGTAATGGTAAGCAATAATACAGATCCTATGGAAACTGCTTTTACAGTTTCGGTAGACTTAAGAGGCAAAGGAGTGACAACTGGGATTTCTGCGGCAGATAGGGCGCAAACGGTACTCTCTTTAGTAGATCCAAGTACCAAACCGCATGATCTGGCTCGTCCAGGGCATATTTTTCCGCTAATTGCAAAACAGGGGGGGGTATTAAGAAGAACAGGACATACTGAGGCTGCTATAGATTTTGCCCGATTGGCAGGTTTTAAACCAGCAGGAGTAATCGTCGAAATCATGAATGAAGATGGTTCTATGGCCCGATTGCCACAATTGGCTAAAGTGGCGAAGAAATTCAATTTAAAATTAGTTTCCATCGAAGCCTTAGTTGCTTACAGGATGCAGCACGACAGCTTAATCATCAAAAAAGAAGATTTTGATATTAACACCCGTTTTGGAACTTTCCGTTTACGTGCCTATGAGCAGATTACCAACAAACAAATACATATTGCGTTAACCAAAGGGACATGGAATCTAGGAGAATCTATTTTAACCAGAATTCATTCTTCTCAGGTTAATAATGATTTATTAGGAACATTGACTAATAATGTAGACCAGCAATTGGATGATATGTTTAAGATTATTAATGATAATGGCAAAGGGGCGGTAATATTCATCAATCAGGATATGTCGGCAGTAAATCTGCTTAATCGCATTACCGAATTAAAGACACTTCAGGCTGAGGGGACAATGAAAGCTCCAAAAGTGGTTATAGACACCAAAGATTATGGAATTGGAGCCCAGATACTGCATGATATAGATATTTCTAAAATCCGTTTAGTATCCAATACTGAGCAAAGCAAGAGAGTGGGGATGATAGGATACGGGCTGGAAATTACAGAATATGTAAAGTATTAAAACTTTTTTTTCAAAAAAAATACATGTAAAGTATAGCAGATGAAACAATTAAAAAGCAACTTAAAAAATAGCTGTAATTTTTCTAAAAATACGCTTGCATAACCAAAAAAGGTTCTTATATTTGCACTCGCAATCACGAAATGATAGCGACATACTGGAGAAATGGCAGAGCGGTCGAATGCGGCAGTCTTGAAAACTGTTGACTGTAACAGGTCCGGGGGTTCGAATCCCTCTTTCTCCGCGAGCTGAAAAGCAAATGGTTACAAAACCCACTAAATTCAACGATTTAGTGGGTTTTTTCGTTTATAGGATATTCAAATTATTCATTTAATCTCAAAGTTTTGGTGTCTTTCGAGGTGTCACTAAATTATTAAAATTTAAGTGACACCTCTCGCAGAAAATCACCAGTACAACAAGGTGTTTAAGAACATATTCAAAATATGGGATCAGGTGCAAAAGTTGGGGATTAAGCAAAAAGATTTGATAATCTGAAGAGGAAAAAATCTACTTTTCTTACTC
>NZ_JBDLZZ010000021.1:0-58443 GCF_040049115.1 Flavobacterium aestuarii | reverse complement strand
TGGAGTCATATATAATTCTTAGACTACAAATTTCTGATTTTATTTTGACATTCCTCCCCAGGTTTTGTTCTTGATCCATTTTTTCGGATCAAGAACAAAAGGGATAATCTGAAGAGGAAGAAATAAATAACTCAAACCGCTTCATCTTTAAACATAAGATTAAATGACAAAATATTCTTTAAGGTCACTTCATGAATTAAGAGAAGTTTTTTAAAATTACTTGTAGGAAGTAAATTTGGGTTATAGGACTCTATTTTAATAGTGATTTTATTTTAGCTCCAAAATGGCTTTTTATATGATTATTTATCACTTGATAATAATGCCTTACCGCAGTAATTATTATGAGGCAAAAAATCTTTAGGAGAATGCAGTTGTTTTTCTATTACTTGCTGTAAATCAGCGTTATGTCTAAAACGAAAAACCCGTTCTGAAATTTTCAAAACGGGTTTTGTTATTAAAAATGAAGCTGCTTATGCAAGCATAGTTACCGGATTTTCGATGTATTGTTTTAATGTTTGTAAAAATTGAGCGCCGGTGGCACCATCAATTGTACGGTGATCACAAGCTAACGAAAGCATCATAGTGTTTCCAACCACAATTTGGCCATTCTTAACTACTGGTTTTTCTACAATTGCTCCTACAGATAAAATTGCAGAGTTTGGCTGGTTAATAATTGAATTAAATTCGGTTATACCAAACATTCCAAGATTAGAAACTGTAAAGGTGCTTCCTTCCATTTCTTGTGGTCCCAGTTTTTTGTTTTTAGCTCTTCCTGCAAGATCTCTAACACTAGCGCCAATCTGAGAAAGGCTCATAGCGTCTGTAAATTTTAACACAGGAACTACTAATCCATCTTCAACAGCAACAGCTACACCAATATTTACATGGTGATTGATAATAATAGCATCTTCTTTCCATTGTGAGTTGATTTTTGGGTGCTTTTTCAATGCTAATGCACAAGCTTTGATTACCATATCATTGAAAGATACTTTGGTGTCTGGAACTGAATTGATGACAGTCCTTGATTGCATAGCATCGTCCATTGTAACTTCTATCACAAGATTGTAATGAGGTGCGGTAAACAAAGATTCAGACAAACGTTTAGCAATAATCTTGCGCATTTGCGAATTTTTGATTTCTTCGGTAAAAACATCTCCTGCTGGTACAAATACTTTTGGAGCTTCTGCTTTAGTAGTTTCCGCAGGTTTTGTTGTGCTTGAATTAGACGTTGCAGCTGCTGGAGTGAAGTTTTCGATATCACTTTTTACAATACGTCCATTTTCACCAGATCCCTTTACTTGTGTTAATTGAATTCCTTTGTCACTTGCTATTTTTTTAGCTAATGGTGATGCTAGAATTCTTTTTCCATCGGTAGCTGTTTCAGCAATCGGTGCTGCAGCTTCAGTAACAGCGGCTTTTGTTTCTTCTTTTGCTGCAGGTGCTGGAGCAGTGCCACCAGTTTTATAATTTTCTGCAATACCGCTGATATCTGTTCCTGCAGGTCCAATAATAGCTAAAAGACTATCTACTGGAGCTGTATTTCCTTCTTGTATACCAATGTATAATAAAGTTCCTTCGTTGAAAGACTCAAATTCCATTGTAGCTTTATCAGTTTCAATTTCAGCAAGTATATCACCTTCCGCAACAGAGTCTCCTACTTTTTTAAGCCAAGAAGCTACTGTTCCTTCAGTCATTGTATCACTCAAACGAGGCATTGTTACTACGATTACCCCTTTTGGCAATACAGCTGCAGGAGCAGATGCCACTTCGGGTGCTTTTGTTTCATCCGCAACTGGTGCAGATTCGGCTGGAGCAGGTGCTGAACCTCCTGCAATTAGAGCAGATACGTCTTCGCCTTCTTTTCCGATAATTGCCAGCAAAGAGTCTACTGGTGCAGTTTCTCCTTCTGGTATTCCGATATATAAAAGAGTTCCTTCGTTGAAGGATTCAAATTCCATTGTTGCTTTGTCGGTTTCAATTTCTGCTAAGATATCTCCTTCGCTTATTTTGTCTCCTACTTTTTTAAGCCAAGCTGCTACCGTTCCTTCAGTCATAGTATCGCTCAAGCGGGGCATTGTTACAATTGTTGCCATAATTGATTATAGTTTATGAGGTGTGAATGGATAGTTTTCTTGGTCGTATACTACATCGTATAACTGTTGAATGTCTGGATAAGGAGACTCTTCAGCAAATTGAACACATTCTTCAACTTTATCTTTTACTCTTTGATCAATTACCTCGACTTCTTCTTCAGTAGCATATTTCTGATCCAAAATCACATCTAAAACCTGAGTGATCGGGTCTATTTTTTTGTACTCTTCAACCTCTTCTTTAGAGCGGTATAATTGAGCATCTGACATTGAGTGTCCTCTATATCGGTATGTTTTCATTTCCAAAAATGTTGGGCCATCACCTCGTCTAGCTCTTTCGATGGCTTCGGTCATTGCTTCGGCAACTTTTACAGGATTCATGCCATCAACTGGTCCACATGGCATTTCGTATCCTAAACCTAATTTCCAGATATCAGTATGATTTGCTGTTCTTTCAACAGAAGTTCCCATTGCATATCCATTGTTTTCAACAATAAATACTACAGGAAGTTTCCATAACATTGCCATATTGAATGCTTCGTGTAATGAACCTTGACGCGCTGCTCCATCACCAAAATATGTCATAGTAACTCCGCCAGTTCCATTATATTTGTCTCCAAAAGCTAAACCAGCTCCCAATGGAATCTGACCGCCTACAATTCCATGTCCACCATAAAAACGGTGTTCTTTAGAAAAAATATGCATTGACCCACCCATTCCTTTGGATGTTCCAGTTGCTTTACCTAAAAGTTCGGCCATAACGCGTTTTGGGTCAACGCCCATACCGATTGGCTGAACGTGATTTCTGTAGGCAGTAATCATTTTGTCTTTAGTCAAGTCCATAGCATGCAAAGCACCTGCTAAAACGGCCTCTTGACCATTATATAAGTGAAGAAAACCTCTAACTTTTTGCTGAATGTATAATGCTGCAAGTTTGTCTTCAAACCTTCTCCAAAAGAGCATGTCTTCATACCACTTTAAATAAACTTCTTTTGTAACTTCTTTCATCTGAAATAATTCTTTTGCTTAAGTGTTGTTGTTTTATCAATCATGACCTAGTAACGCAAAATAGTTTCCTCACCACAAATTTGCGCCCCAAAGGGGTCGGGATGCAAAAATAAGACATTCCTAGTAAGAACTAAAATTTAAAAGCTAATTTTTAGTTCTTTTTTAAAGTAATTTGTTATCAAACATAAATGGGAGCAAATTTTTTAATGAATCTGATTGATGGATTTCGCCCGTTTCGCCCATGTAATAAATTTTTATTGGACTGTTCTGGCGTATTTCATATTCAGATATTGATTGTCTGCAGGCACCGCATGGTGGAACAGGAACTGATGTTGGATTGTTATCTGATGATGCAGTAATTGCTATTTTTAATATGGCTGAGTGAGGGTAAAGTGCTCCAGCTTGAAATATGGCAACTCTTTCTGCGCAAAGTCCAGATGGATATGCTGCGTTTTCCTGATTTGAACCAATAATTATTTCTCCGTTATCTAATAAAACTGCAGCTCCGACCTTGAATTTAGAATAGGGAGCATAAGCACTTTTTCTTACTTCAATAGCTTTTTTAATTAAATTTTGCTCCAATTGAGACAGTTCTTCAATAGATTCAAAAACATTAATTTTTGAGGTAATTTCTATTTCTTTCATTTGAGTACAGTTATTGATTTACCATTTTGCTGAAGTTAACTAATAATGTGTATAAAACCAAAAAAATCCAAATTTCAATATCGAAACTGGATTTTCCTGAGTTTTAATAATTTGATTTCTAATAGTTTTCGTATTTCTCACCAAAATTAAATGATAAAGAGAAACGCAAAGTGTTTTCCAGTGGGTTTTGCACTTTGGATGTTGAGAACAAATATGAAACATCTACTTTGACAGAGCTGTATTTAAAACCTGCCCCCAGTGAGAAAAATTCTCTTGCTCCCTTATCAGGGTTTTCATGAAAATATCCAGCTCGGAACGAGAACGAATCTTGATAAATATATTCCGACCCTAAAGAGTATGTAAATTCTTTTAACTCTTCACTAAATCCTCCTGGAGCATCTGTAAATGATTGAAACATACCTGCAAACCATCCAATGTTTTCATATTCTTCATTAGCTAAACTGTAATCAGTACTGTCAACTATTCCGTCATTGTTCATGTCTTCACCTTCATAAATACCTTTGCTAGTATTATATACCTGTGGAGTAGGGACTAATAATTTACTGAATTCAAGATTTACAGCCACTTTGTTGTATTCGTCTAAAATGAAATCGAAACCGCCTCCAAGCTTCATATTGGCCGGCAGAAAATTCCTGTTTATATCATCGTTGTCATAACTCATTTTAGGTCCCATATTCTGGAAATTAAATCCCGCTCTCCATCTTCCATTAAAATCACTGTATGCAATCTCTTTTGATTGGAAAAAACCTGAAACATCTACAGCAAAGCTGCTGGAAGATGATGAGTCATTATTGGCCGTAGCTACTTTTAGATTAGAATTTATAAAACGGCCAGCTACTGCCATAGAAAATTTTTCGCTCAATTTTAGAGAATATGATAAATCAAAAGCAAATTCATTTGGCGAAACTGTTAGTCCTTCATCATCATAATCCTTTCTTAATATTATGTCACCCAATCCAAAATACCTGAAACTAGCTCCAAAGGCACTTTTGTCGCTATATTTATTGAAGTAGTTTAATTGTGCTAAAGAAATATCATTAACTAATTCGGTTAAATAAGGGGTGTAACTTACAGAAAAACCATGCTGATCTTCAGCAAAAGCATACTTGGAAGGATTCCACTGCTGTGAAAAACCGTCAGGTGAGGTTGCTACTCCATTATCTGCCATACCAGCCGCTCGTGCATCGGCAGCTACAAGAAGAAAAGGTACTGCAGTTGTAATATTATTTTCTTGGGCTAGAATAAAATTAAAGGAATATAATAAGGTAACTAAAAAAAGGATTTTTTTCATTGTTTTATAAAAAATTAATTTGGCATAAATATACTATATTATTAAAGAATGACAAGTTTTTCAATCTTTTCTGCTCTTTTATTAGATAATGTTGCCTTTACGATAAGCTTATAAACATATACTCCTTTACCGATTCTATTTCCAAAATCATCTCTAGTGTCCCATGTTATTTCTCTAGATAAAAAACCAGAGGTAGTAATAGTCTGATTTTTTGTCCAGACTACTTTTCCTGTAATTGTCAATACCTGTACTTGTACTTCTAGCGGTTCATTTGGCTTGTTGTGAGTGAACCAGAATTCTGTATAATTTACGCATGGATTAGGATAATTTAAGACATTTGTCAATGTTACAGTCTCGTTCCCGACCACTAAAAATTGTATCTCAGATGTTGATGGGTTATTATATACATCCCAAACAGTAAATGAAATTGTATGAAGCCCTGTTTTTAAATTTCTAAGAGGAAAATGTAAATTTCCTTTTGAATAACTATCAAGCTCTGTTTGATAATAATCATTTAATACAATTGGGTTACTTACATCTCCATCTAATACTGCAACTATATCATGGCCTATTCCTCCTGCTGTATTTATACCATTTTCATCTTCCATGTAGGCAATAAAAACAGGCGATTCATTAGTTATTCCTCCAGAGACAAAAGTTTCATCATTCATATATAACTTTACTTTTGGACTATTATTGTCTGTCGCAGCATTTTCATTTATTCCTCCTATTTTTATTGTAGTGTCATATCCTGTAAAATCTGTTAATGCTTGGTTTTGTTGGGCATAAAAACTCATTCTGCCATTATCTACCGGAATGCGAATATCTTTAGGAATTATAAAACTGCACTCGAATTGCCCATTGGTTACTGATGCATTTCCTCTAAAAATCGCTTCGCCCAATGTAGTAAAGTTTATGGCTGGACTGTTCCCATCATTATTTAAAGTGCTCTTTGTTATCGATTTATCAAATAAAATGGCGGAAACGACACCGCTGTAATTTGTAATCGGAATGTTATTTTCATCTGTTACTTCTCCAGAAATTTTCATTTTTGCTAATGATTGAAAATCTGGAATTGGCTGACTGATTGGAATATCGTTAACTTTGGTTAACACAACTTTTGGTTTTGGAATAGCGAGAAAAAGAGCGGGATCACCTAAGTAAAGAACCACATTTGTTGCAGCATTTGAGTTCTCATTTTTCGAAACCCTTAAGGCTTCAGCAATAGAAACGTATTGATTAGAACCGTAAGAAAAAAGGTGTTTTGCAAAAACATCGTTAAAGTTTTCTGCACTATATTGCCCAATTTCTCGAATTGTCGAAATTAATGAGATTGCTCCTCCTTTTGCATTCCAATAAATATATTCTCCGGCAGTAGGCCTTGCAGGATTATCAAATCGCGAAAATTCGCAAGTTATAGTTATGAATAATGGATACTTATATTGATTATTCAAACTTTGGCTATCGGCTTTGTCCCAAATTCTTTCACTTGCTAAGCCATCTTCTCCGCCATGCCCTAAATAATTAAAAACTAATGCCCCTTTTGTAAATTCATTGTAGAATTCAGATTTGGCTTTAGGATATCTTTCGCCCCCAGCAGAGGCTTCTTGCGTGTAAGAATCTAAAAATATTTTGGATGTGTTTAAAAAAGGTTTCTGAACCTTGATTTCATCAGCAAGCGTATTCTGTCTAGATTGTAAAGTGGCGTCACTAGATTTGTCAGAGTCATCGGCTATTGTTACATAATTATTTCTCCAGGATCCATAAGCTTTTTTGTCATAATATTCGAAGACCTTATTAGCCATTTCATCTGCTTGATTGTTATTGCTGACCAGCATTCTTCCAACAGCTATATCAATACCTCCGTAATTGTTGGTTATGTTTCCTTCGTTATCATCCATTAATCCATAAAAATCGTCAGATGCAAAAGAAGCTTCTCCTATAGTGTTGCTGATCAGTGCTTCATAAATAGGGACGATGTTATTATTGTTTAAAATTCTATTTTTGTAATCAAAAGAAGCATCTCCGAAAAGATTTATGTATCTCACTTTTTTATCATCAGAAGAAGCATTATCATAAATATATTTAATACAGTTTCTAATTGCAGCAATATCTTGCTTTCCTGAAGAAAATTCCTGATAAATGGATTCTAATGTAAGCACTTTTACATTTAGGCTAGAATTTACTCGATGAAATGAAGCTAGCCTTTCAGCTTGACTTCTCAAAAAATCAGGAGTGATAATTACATAATCAATATCTTGAAATTGCCCTTGTGCATTTTTAAATACTGTACCTTTTATATTATGGTTGGCAATTTTGGATTTGCTTTCTTTTAAAGGTGTGTAGTAGTCATTTACATCAAGAGCAATGTATTTTTGGACTTCTCCTAAATTTGCTTTGAATGAAAATGTGTTTTGATTACTGTTTTCGGCTTTTGTAACATTATAAATATCAGTTATGTTCCAAATTTGCGAAATAGAAGAAGCATTAGTAAAATTATATGAAACTACGCCTAGGCTTGAATTAGCTAAGTCATACTGAAACTGAAACTGTTTTCCGCGTCCTTGCAGTTTGCTCTTTGCTTTTAATTGAATAAAATCTAAAAAACCTTTAGATCCAGGAACTCCATTATTGTTGTAGGTTAATTGGATTTTTATGTTTGATGAACCTGTAAAAGCCGTATTGGATAATCTTTTATTATTGTATTGTATTTCTGAACCTGAAATTAACGATGAGAATGAAACCGTACCTACATCAATTCCGTTAGCAGCGATTTTAAAAGAAGTAGGAGTATATGCAGCAGATGCCAATGCAGCATTTAAATTGACAGGGACAGAAGCATCAATAGCAGGAAAGTCAAATGAGAATTCTTGGTTTTCATTAATTTCAAATGATTCTCCCACCCACTGACGGCCAACTTGTGCAATATTTGTGCGGTCAACTTCGTGAAATTGATAATCATCATATACTGTTAGATCTGTCGTGCTCAGTTCAGCCGGCTGAGCAATATTTAATATTCTTTTTCCATCATTGCCTTGAACATTTATGTAATAATAAGACTTTGTGTCGTATAAATTAATATGGGTTTGACTTTCTTCATTCCAATTTGAAGTTCCTTCACCATAAAACAGAATATAATCTCCTGAGTCGAAAACTCCATCGCTTTCTCCTTGGATTTGAATAGCATTTTCGGTTAAATCGGCTGGATAATATTCACTATTGGCCAAAGGTAGCATTCTGCCTCCATTGCCATAGATTTTTATTTTTTTTGGATCAATCCCATTGAGGTTTATTCCCAGCTGTTGAAGAAAATCTTTTGAAATTTTATAAACTCCCGATTTTTCAACATAAAAACGATACCAGTCACCTGTAGATAAAACCGAATTGATGATGCTTGCACTTTTTTTATTTGAATTAATTTTTTTTGAAAGTCCATTATTGGCCGTGTACGAAAAGGATTTTATTCTTTTGTAGCCTGAGTTATCTTTGATTATGGGAGAAATTCTCAAGAAATTTTGAATAATATTTCTTGATTTTGTGCTATAAAGATTCATTTTTATTGCAGAAGGTATATTTGAAGGGTTTAAATCCCCAATGAAAGATGCTGTTATGGATTCGTAGACTATATTGGTAATCTGAATACTTTTTGCATCTAAATCAGCATTGATCTGGAGATTTAAATTATAATATAACGCTTGGTTATATGAGTCGTAAAAATAAGTATCTCCCTTAAAAACAGGTACTTGATTTTTAGTTTTAACAGAAGCTGATGAGTTGTTCGTTATCCAATCAATAATAGCGTCACCTTTAATTTGGCTGAAAGCCATAATTGGTAAAAGCATGATAAAATAAAGGACTAGATTTTTCATTAAACTAAAGCAATTTTGAATATAAAGAATGGTTAAAAGTAAAGAAAAAATATTAAAAGTCTTTTTTGTTGTTTTGTGTAATAAAAAATATATTTTTGCGTTTTAAAATACATCTAAAAAAACGTTAAAAATTAAATTAAAAAGGGTTTTGCAGTTTAATTTTAATTATTACATTGCACTACCTAAATTTTAATAATTACCTACCAGAAGAAACTATGAGAGTAAATAAGACTATTCCGTTAAAAATAATGCTGTCCTGCGCATTAATATTAGGATTAGCTAGTTGTAGCAAAAAATCTAAATCCGACAGTGCATCAAGAGGTACAGGATGGAATGTAAGCAGTTCTAAAGGAGGTTTTGCTAAAGGAACAGCTGGTAAGCCACAAGAAACAGGCCCAGGTTTAGTTTTTATAGAAGGCGGAACTTTTACAAAAGGATTAGTTCAAGATGATGTAATGCATGATTGGAATAATGTGCCAAGCCAGCAGCATGTTATGTCATTTTATATGGACGAAACTGAGGTTACTAACCTGATGTATCTTGAATACCTTGAATGGTTGAAAAAAGTGTATCCTCCAACAGAAGAAAACTATAAAAACATATATGAAGGTGCTTCACCAGACACACTTGTCTGGAGAAATAGATTGGGATATAATGAAACTATGACCAATAACTATTTAAGACATCCTGCTTATGCTAATTATCCTGTCGTAGGGGTAAATTGGGTTCAGGCTGTTGAATTCAGTAAATGGAGAACAGATCGTGTAAACGAAGCTGTACTTGAAAAAAATGGTTATTTGAAAAAAAATGCTAAAACATTAGATGTTTCAGCAGAAAGCAATTTTAATACTGAAACGTATTTAGCTGCACCAACAATGACTTACGGTGGTAACGAAGAAATTCTTTTAAAAGGCAGAGGAGCTTCTAAAAAAGCACCAAGACCAGATAAAAACGGAAATGTTACCGAAGAGAAAAATGTATATGCTCAAAGATCTTCAGGGATTTTATTGCCAGAATACAGATTGCCAACAGAATCGGAGTGGGAATATGCCGCTGCTGCTGATGTAGGCCAAAGAGAATATAATATTTATAAAGGTCAAAAGAAATATCCTTGGTCTGGAAGCTACACCCGTTCTGGAAAAAGATCTAATAAAGGATTCCAATTGGCTAACTTTAAGCAAGGTAATGGTGATTACGGTGGAATAGCAGGCTGGTCTGATGATGGGGCTGATATTACAAATGAAGTTAAAAAATATCCAGCTAACGATTTTGGATTGTATGATATGGCTGGAAACGTTGCCGAATGGGTTGCTGATGTTTACAGACCTATAGTTGATGTTGAAACGAATGATTTCAATTATTTTAGAGGAAATGTCTATACTAAGAATAAAATTGGTAAAGATGGGAAAATCGAAATCATTACTAATAAAGATATTGTTTATGACACATTAAGCAATGGAAAATTAGTTCCTAAACATTTACCTGGTGAAATCGCTCAAGTGCCTGTTGATGATAATGAAACTTATTTGAGACAGAATTTCAGTACTAGTGATAATATCAATTACAGAGACGGAGATAAACAATCTAGTAAGTTTTACAAATTTGGTGGAGCAACTGCCGAAAATGCAAAGACTTCTGATAAAGAGAATATGTATAATTCGCCTAAACAAAATGTGAAAATTGATAGTTTGGGGAATATGGAAAGAAAATATGATAAGTCTAACAAAAGAACAACTTTGATTAACGATGCAGTTCGTGTATACAAAGGTGGTTCATGGAGAGACAGAGCATATTGGCTAGATCCAGCGCAAAGAAGATTTTTTCCACAAGATATGGCGACTGACTATATCGGTTTCAGATGTGCTATGTCTAGAGTAGGTTCTAAATCAAATACAAAAAAAACACCAAGAAATTAATTTTTTTTAAATAAATACAAACAAAGCCCTTTTATTAGGGCTTTTGTTTTTTAAACTATAATCAATATGGATATTATTGACATTCATAATTTGTTTTTAAAATGCACTTCAGTTTCAATCGATACTCGTAAAATAGGGGTGAATTCTTTTTTTGTTGCTATTAAAGGTGATAATTTTAATGCTAATACTTTTGCAAGAGAAGCTTTAGATAAAGGTGCTTCATATGTGTTGATTGATGATGAGGATTATTTCATTGATGAAAGAACTATTTTAGTTAATAATTCTCTGGCTACATTGCAACAATTAGCCAAATTTCATAGAAATTATTTAAAATTGCCAATAATTGCTCTTACAGGCAGCAATGGCAAAACAACTACCAAAGAATTGATAAACGCTGTTCTTTCTAAAAAATTTAAAACCAAAGCAACAGTAGGGAATTTAAATAATCACATTGGTGTTCCTCTCACGTTATTGTCATTTGATGCGCAAACTGAAATCGGAATTGTTGAAATGGGTGCTAATCATAAAAAAGAGATAGAATTTTTGTGCGAAATCGCGCAGCCGGATTATGGGTATATAACTAATTTTGGGAAAGCTCATCTCGAAGGTTTTGGAGGAGTTGAAGGTGTTATTCAGGGTAAAAGTGAAATGTATCATTATCTTTCAAAATATGATAAGCTTGCTTTTGTGAACTTTGAGGATGATATACAAGTCGAAAAGACAAGCAAAATCAAGGCGTTCTCTTTTGGAATAAATAATAAAATTGCTGATGTAAATATTGACCATGTTGAAGCTGATCCTTTTGTAACGGTATCTTATCTGCAAAACAAAATTACAACGCATTTAATTGGCTTGTATAATGCGAATAATGTCAACGCAGCTATTGCGATAGGAATTTATTTTGGAGTTAAAAATGAAGCTATCAAGCAGGCGCTGGAGGCTTATATTCCAGAAAACAACAGGTCACAATTAATTACTCGCGGTACAAATGAAATTATTCTGGATGCTTACAATGCCAATCCGAGCAGTATGAAAGTAGCAATCGAAAATTTTATTCTTCTAAAAAAAGTGGACAAAATACTTTTTTTAGGTGATATGTTTGAGTTAGGAGAAGAAAGTATTATTGAACATAAGGGAGTGTTGGATTTGTTGATAAATCAAGATACTATTAAGTGTTATTTTATAGGTAAAGATTTTTATAAAAACAGGATATCGAAAACAAATTTTTTCTTCTTCGATAATTTTGAGAATTTTGCTGAAGCAATTAAAGATAAAAAATTCGAAAATAATATAATTCTTATCAAGGGTTCAAGAGGAATGGCTCTTGAGCGGACTTTGGAACTTATTTAAAAAAAATGAGCCAGCGTTTAAATTCGCTGGCTCATTTTTTTTAAATACTCATCAAAAAGCCGATCAGGTTTTCCTTTTTATTCAATCCCAATTTTTTTCTCAATCTATATCGGGCTAATTCTACACCGCCAATTGAGATATTCATTATTTCGGCTATCTCTTTTGTTGACATGTTCATCAGCAAGTAGGTAGATAAGTCCAATTCTCGTGGTGATATTGTTGGATATTTTTCTTTAAGTCGTTTCAAAAAATCAAAATGAACATTTTTAATATGTTTTTCTAAATCTTTCCAGCTTTTATCGTTATTTACTTCTTTTAAAATACTCTTGTTTAATTTAGTGACCTGGAACTTAGTTGGTTCGTCTAAATCTTTGATGTCAATTTCTTTTACTTTTTGCAAAATTCCATTAAGGACTTTATTTTTTTTTACAACCTGTAATGAATTCGTTACAAGTTCTTTGTCTTTAGCAAGAATTTGGATTTGAAGATTGTCATTTTTCAATTTTTCAATTTCTTTTTCTAATTCATGTTGTCCTTGACGTATTTTCGATTCTTTTTCTAGATAAAGCCTACGCTGTTCAATGGTTTCGTAATATTTGTTTTTTCGAATCTTTTGTTTGACTCTATTGTAACCAGCATAAACCATTGCAGCAGCTAGTATTATATATAGTAAATAGGCTAATATGTGTCTGTACCACGGCGGAGAAATTGTAAAGTATAATTTAGCTGGCTCAGATTCTACTCCATAGCTGTTTTTAACTTTCACTTTCATAATGTAATCGCCTTCTCTCAAATTAGTGTATTCTTTCATTGTACTAGGAGACCAAGCGGTCCAATTGTCTTCAAAAGGCTCTAGTTTATAAGAATACGTTGTGCTTTGTGAATTTTCGTAAATGGGGGACGAAAAAGTAAATTTGACATGATTGGAACTGTAGGCCAAATTGTAATTTTCGAAATTATTGACAAGGTTTCCTGTTGTAATGGTGTCTTGTAATGAGCTGAAACTTTCAATAAATACTTTTGGCTGTGTTATGAAACTGTTTGAAATGCTAAAGTCATAATGTGCAAGTCCTTCTGTTAGTCCAATGAAAACATTATTAGGGTTTACTGCATTAATCGAGATGTAATTATTGACTAAATTCCCAGATAAATTTGAAAATGGAATTTGTTTTTTAATATAATTCCCGTTTTTATTTTTTTGTAACACGCCCAATGTTTCATTGTAACAATACCATATATTTTCGTTTTTATCTTCAATTACGGTATTTAGAGTCGGCATGTTCTTGAATAATAAAGATATTTTTTTATCTTCAAAAAAAATTTCCTGCTCATTTGAGTAACGGTAAAAATGGTTGTTTGTTTGAAAATATATTTTGTTTTTTAATTTCTGAATACTTCCAATGCCTCTATGCAGATCACTTATTTTTGAATGAATTTTTATTTCTTTAAATTTTTTTAAATCATCTGATAATTTCATTTGATAGAGGTTTTCATTTTTTTTAAGCCAAAGAAAATTTTCATCAATAAGTGTTTCAAACGTGTTTGTTGTTTCTTCAAAACCTGCTACCGAGTTCTTAAACGATAGCCTATTGCCTTGTTTTTCGAATATTGAAAAACCATTATAGCTTTCGCCTATAATGCTGTTAGGATAACCTGGTACTTCTAAAAAGCCAAAGTATCCCTTATGGTCAAGTATTTTTGTTACTTTATTATTTTCAATAAGCAATGCTCCATTGTTGCTGGCGCAAAGGAGCTGGCCATTAATTAATTGAATGTTCCATGCCTGTGCAATGGTGCCTTCAACTCTTTTAAATGGTTCATCAAGAAATATGTCATTCCAATTATGGTAAAATAACCCTTGGTTAGTAGCTACATATAATGTGTTTTTGTAAACTAATGAGGCGTAAACCGTACTCATATTGTAGCTGTAGTCAAAATAGGTAAAAGGAGAATTCTCGGTTATGAAAGTAATCCCGTTATCCAATCCTAGCCAAAGATTGTTTTTTTGATCCTCAAAAGATTTCAATATAGTATTATTTTGAAGTCCCTTCTGGCGGTTTAAGTGCTGCATTATTTTTCCGTTAAAATCGGTAATTATAATACCGTTTAGAACGGTGTTAAAAACAAGTAATTTGTTCTTAATCATGCATCCGCCTAGTGATGAATTCTTCTTAATGTAATCATTTGCCTCAGTTTGCCATGGTTTTATTGTGTTGTTCTCATAGACAAACAATCCATTTTCTAAAGTTGCTAATATTAATTTATTGCCAGGATTTGGAAAAATAGCCCATATTTCGGAATTGTTAATAGCTGTGGTTCCTTTTAAAGGAGTGAATTTACCTTTTGAGTAATTCAATAGACCCATTTTTTTATCTTGAAAGTATAGCTTGTTGTTGACTAAAAAGGAAAATTGAAATTTATTTTTTGCCTCCATATAACTGAGTTTGTTCTTTTTTAAAAAGAAAACTTTACTGAAGGACTGAAATATTACTTCCCCTTGAAAGCAATGGATTTTCCAAATTATATTAATGTTTTTGGTGATTTTTGTATTTTTATTAAATAATTGAGATAATGAATGATAGATTAAATTCCCTTTTTGATCGCTTAAAAAATACCCGAATTCATTGTTTCCCCCCACATATATTCGACCGGAGTCATCAATTTTCAGACTCCTGATAGCAGAATTATCTGGTAATGAATATTTGTGCCAGCTAGTGCCGTTAAATTTTAAGAGCCCGCTATTATTTGCAAAATATAGATTGCCGTTTTTATCCTGATCAATATCCCAATTTTGTGTACCGCCTTTATATTCATTTCTTTTATAGTTTTTGATGTCTGGTATTCCCTGTCTCTTTACTTGTGCATGCGTTGCTGTTGTTAAGATTGTAGTAATTATAAGTAATAATTTGTAAAATATTGATGTGTTAATATTCATTTGAATTTATGTTTATTTACTGTAATTATTGAGAATGTATAAAATGCTGGTGTTTTTTTTTTTTTATATAATATATGATGTCTTTTGTATTGTAAATGTAGGGTAAAAATTTTAATTAACATATTAATAACAAATTAATTTAATTAATAAAGTTTTGAAAATTAAATGTTTATAATTAATTTGATGTATTTTTGTAGTACCGTATTTTTACTTATTGATGGGTTTTTGTAATGTTTTTTTATTATATATTTCATTTTTTTTAACTTATTATTGTATCAAATTACTAATTAATTAACCAAAATTTTTAGAAAAATGAAATTAACAAAAGTACTTGTTTTTTGTATTTCGTCTTTGCTTTTCACAATGGGGCTACAGGCTCAAGACACAACAATTGGAGGGAAAGTAAATGATGAAAAGGGCATGCCTATTCCAGGGGCGACAATTTTACTGAAGGGGACGACAACTGCTACGTCCTCAGATTTTGATGGCAAATTTGAAATTAAGGCTCCCTCAAATGGAGTCTTGACAATCAGCTTTGTCGGTTACACAACTTCAACTGTACAGATTAGTGGAAGGTCACAAATTACTGTTCAATTAAATCCAGAATCCCAGAGCCTAAACGAAGTTGTAGTTATTGGTTATGGTACTCAAAAGAAAGGGTTGCTTACTGGAGCCAGTTCTAACTTTAAGGGAGAAGATCTTGCATCATTAAATACAGGATCGGCAATGGAAGCCCTTCAAGGTATTGCTGCTGGTGTGAATATTACTAAGAATAGTGGCTCTCCTGGAGCTGGGACTAGAGTAACAATTCGTGGATTAGGTACTATTGGTAATTCAAATCCATTGTATGTTGTTGATGGAGTATCGGTAGGTAACATTGATTATCTAAATCCATCCGATATTGAATCTATCGATGTTTTGAAAGATGCGGCATCAGCTGCAATTTATGGTTCACGAGCTGCAAATGGAGTTGTATTAGTTACGACAGTTAAAGGGCGTAAAGGTAAACCGGCAAAAATAAGTTATGATTATTATTATGGTATTCAAAACACATATAAAAATCTAGATCCATTAAATGCGCAAGAGTATATGTATATAATGGACGAGGGTAGAGTTAATGATGGTTTGGCTCCTCATGACTGGAATGCAATTGTCCACGACAATGCTTGGCTTGAGAGTGCTTATCCTGGAGCGGGAAAGCAATTAGGGGACGACGTATGGAACCAATTGCAAAACGGTTGGGAAGGTACCAATTGGATTAATGAAATGTCAAAAAAAGACGCACCAGTAGTAAGTCACTCACTAAATATTACCGGTGGGAGTGAAGATATCACTTATTCAGCGGGTTTGTCTTATTTTGATCAAGACGGTATCATTGGCGGAAATATCGTTGATGCTGGATTTAAAAGGCTTACAGCAAGGTTAAATACTCAAATGGTATTAAAAAAGAATGATAAGCACAATATAATTACAGTTGGAGAAAATTTCACCTATTCTAACAGGCAAAATAGATCTGTAGCAACAGGTAATATATATTGGAATGATTTGCATAATGCATTAATACAAAATCCTTTGCAGCCTGCATATTGGCAGACTTCTAAGGATAGGTATATCAATGAGTTCGGATATACACCTACTTTAGATGGTTTAAACACTGGACAGACTAATCCATTGGCGGTAATGTTTTACCGACACAATTTCAATTATGGAAAAGGAAATAGTATTAATGGAAATGCCTTTGTTGAAATTGAGCCAGTTTTAAATTTAAAGTTCAAATCGGTTTATGGAATTGATTCTTGGTTTGGAAATGGAAGATCAATGAATCCAACTTATCATTTGGGTGTATTATATAAAGATGATGTTAATGGAGCCTCACAAAATTCATATTTTGGTGCTACCTCTACATGGACGAATACACTTTCTTATGATACAAAATTAAGAGAACATAGAATTAGTGGGGTAATTGGAACAGAGTTAATCCGAAATCAAATTAATAATAACATTAACGCCTCTAGGAATGGATTATTGTTTCCTGGTAATCCTGATTATGCCTATTTAAACAATACGAAAAATCCAGCCTCGATAAATGATATCAGTGCCAGCGGTGCTGATTGGGCTGCAAATGGTGGTGGAACTCAATCTTTTTTTGCTAGAGCGCAGTATGATTATAAAGAAAAATACATGTTTTCTGCAACAATGAGAGCTGATGGATCTTCTATTTTTGCTGAAGAAAACTACTGGGGTTATTTTCCTTCTGTATCGGCGGGCTGGGTAATTACAAAAGAAGATTTTATGGAAAAGACTTCGGGAGTGCTTAATTTTGCAAAATTAAGAGCAAGCTGGGGACAAAATGGAAATCAAGCAGTTGATGCTTTTCAATATCAATCTAATATTACATATTCTTTTCCTGGGTACTTTTTTGGAGACACAAAACCAGTTTCTGGTGAAACAGCGGTACTTGCAAATGTGCCAAATCCTGACATACAATGGGAAACATCAGAGCAGTTAAATTTGGGTATAGATGCTAGACTATTTGATTCAAGATTAGGATTGACTTTCGATTGGTATAAAAAAACAACTAAGGACTGGTTAGTTAAGGCTCCAGGTCTTGGAACTTTAGGGGCTCCACCTCCATTTATAAACGGAGGTGATGTTGAAAATTCAGGAGTTGAATATTCTGTCAACTGGAACGATAAAGTTGCTGGTTTTAAATATGGTATTACTGTAAGTGGTGCTCATAATAAAAATGAAGTTACTAGAATTGCCAACGCAGACGGAATAATACACGGGCCAAGCAATGTATTATCTCAAGGAACTGGTGAAGTTTCCAGAGTGCAAGTTGGGATGCCTATTGGATACTTCTATGGTTATAAGACCGATGGTATTTTACAAAATCAAGATGAAGTAGATGCTTATGTAAGACCAGACGGAACTCCATATTTTAATGATCAGCGTCCAGGAGACGTACGTTTTGTTGATCAAAATAAAGATGGTCTTATTGATGAAAAGGATAAAGTTTATTTAGGAAATCCTAATCCAGATTTCGAATTGGGTATTCAATTGAATTTTGAATATAAAGGGGTTTATTTAAATTCGACAATGGCTGGAAAATTTGGAATGCAGGTAATGCAGTCATATAGATCATTTGCTGATTCTCCTAAGCAAAATTATACTTCTGATATATTTAATCGTTGGCATGGAGAAGGTACCTCTAACAGATTACCTAGAATGTCTGCCGTATCAAACAGAAACACTCAATATGTATCAGATATCTATATGCACGATGCTGACTTTTTAAGAGTGAATAACTTAACGATTGGCTATAATTTTAATGAAGTGCTCTCAAATATTAAATTTATGTCAAACCTAAAAGTGTATGTATCTGTAAATAATCTGTATACATTTACGGATTATGATGGAATGGATCCAGAGGTTCGTTTTTCTGGAGCTGATGATTCTGGTGAAGGCAAATGGGCTTCAGGGATAGATTTGGGGCTGTATCCTCAGGCGAGAACAGTGATGTTTGGATTGAGCGCTGATTTTTAATATAAATACACATTTAAAATGAAAAAAATAATATATATAATAGCAATTTCGGCGATATTTACTGCTACAGGTTGCTCAGACTATTTAGATACTGAAAATAGATTTGGGAAGACTTCCGAGAATTTTTATCAGACGCCTACAGATATTAATGAAGCAATTGCAGGTGTTTATAATGCAATTTATATTCCAAGCCCACTTAGTGAGGAGCAGCTTGCTGCCAATTTATTAGATAATATAATGCTTGGAGGCGGTGGTCCAGATGATAAAGCAGCCAAATGGGTTGATAATTTTGAAGATCCACTTGAGGACACCTATCGCGATTTATGGATCCAATCATATTTCGGAATTACTAGAGCAAATGCGATTATTGAAAAAACACAGAAAGCGGATTTTGGACAATATTTTAAAACCGTGGAGGAAGCAAATAATTTTAAAGCACAAGCTATTGGTGAAGCGATGTTTATGAGAGCCTTTTTTTACTTTAGGTTGGCTAAATTTTTCGGTGGAGTTCCATTAATTGTCGAACTCGCTGGCGACAGATATGTTGGCAGAGCTACTTACAGTGCAACTTTTGCTCAAATTGCAAGTGATTTAAAAGGTGCAATCGCATTAATGCCGGCGACCCCATTTCCGAGCATTCCAACTGCTAATTATGGTCACGCCACTAAATGGGTTGCCGAGGCTTATTTAGCGCGTGTATATTTGTTTTACACAGGATATATGACCAATATTGAGAAACAAGCGACAACAAATTTACCATTGGTTGAAGGAGGAGTAATAACTGCTGATGATGTTACATCTTACTTGAATGACTGTATCAATAATAGTGGTCATGCCCTAGCTTCTGATTTTAGAAACTTATGGCCTTACTCGTATGTTAATATTAGTGCTGGAAAAACAGTACTGCCATGGGCAGCAACTGAGGATTTGTCTTGGGTTGGACAAGATGGTACTACACCTACTTTTGGTACTGGAAATTATGAGACTATGTTTGTACAACGATTCTCTTTTGGAGATTGGAATTGGACAAATGGACCAAGCTATACTAACAGGCTTGCTTTATTTACAGGAATGCGTGATAACTCATTGGTGCCTTTCGGACAAGGTTGGGGAATGGGTACTGTTAATCCAAAATTATGGAACGAATGGTCAGACGCTGATCCTAGAAAAGTTGGTTCGATAATCCAAGTTGGGAAGGCAGAACAAGGTACTGGCGGATATGTTGGTGATAAAGGGGATCATGAAACAGGATTTTTTAATAAAAAATATACTGCGATCCAGCATCCAAATGCTGCAGGAAGTAATGTTGGTATGTTTGTTCAAATGTACAATTGGTCTAATGCAGATATGCAATTAATGCATGCACAAGATTTTATTTACATGCGTTTTGCCGATGTATTGTTAATGCATTCAGAGATTACTAAAACAAATACTGGTATGAATGCTGTAAGAGACAGAGCTGGATTACCAGCAATTGGATACTCATTGGATGCAATAAAACAAGAACGCTTACATGAATTTGCATTTGAAGCCTTGCATTGGTTTGATTTAGTTCGTTGGGGTGATGTTAATACCGCTTTTAATGGTACTTTCCCAGTTAGAAATTCTGGTAAGGATGCTAATTATAGTGTGAAATACAGATCAGAAACAAAAGGACTAATGCCAATTCCAGAGACGGAAATAAGATTGTCAAACGGAGTTTATACACAAAACCCTGGCTGGTAAAATTGAAAACGATAAAATATATACTTATGAAAATTAATAAAATAACATATTTCACTATTGCTTCGTTAATGCTTGTTTTTTCTGCTTGCGAACCAATTGTTGATGAGACGCCATTAGAAAACAGTACTGATGTACAGGGTGTTCAGTTGGTTGCTACGCAAAGTACGCCAGGCGGAAATGAAATAACTATTAACATGACTACACCTGGAATTACGGGGTATTGGGATTATAATTTAGGAAAAGCTTTGACTAATAAGATTAAATTTATTTATCCGATACCTGGGAAAGCAACATTTACTTATGTAGGCAGTTTAGGTGCAGAATTTTTCACAAAAACGATTGAAGTTCAGGTTGATAAACTGGATCATGAATTGGATCAAGATTGGTATGATTTAGTGGGTACAGATACTGAAAAAGGTAAGACTTGGGTCTTTTACAGGGACAATCCTGATGTAAATGGCGATGGACCATTGTGGTGGTATATGTCTCCTGCTGATGACCCTAGTACCGCTGGTACCGCTTGGTGGAATGCGGGGATATGCTGTGGGCCTAGTGATGCTAGTGGAAAAATGCACTTTGACCTCAAAGGAGCTGCTAATTATACTCATTATGAAACACCTTCAGCAACTGGTGCGAAAGGTGGATTTGTTTTGGATGTAACAGGAAAAAGATTGATTATTAATGGTGGGGTTGAATTATTAGGTGGAACCCAGGCAGGTGATGGAACTGGTGTATATAAAATAGTTTCACTTACTAGTGATAAAATGGTTCTTTGGGTAAATAAAGGTAAAATGAATGCAGGTACAGGTTGGACTTTTATTTTTAGACCAGAATAAATTTGAGTTAGTTTTTTTCGAAAAAGGAAGATGTATATGCTTCCTTTTTCGATTTAAAATTTAAAAAAAAAACATTAAACAAGTCTTGCTAATGATTTAGAACAAATATTTTAGCTTCTTCAAGTTACGAATTGATTATTTTTTAGGGTATAATTAATGTTTAGTTAAGTTAGTAGTTTGAGTTGTTCTTCAGTAAAGGTTTTTATTTGGTTAGTTAATAAAAACCTTTTCGAAGAATAAATAAGAAGCAAAAGAAAAATTTAGTTTTTTATTTTGGCATAATGATAGAAAATAAAGGGTTTTATTCCTTTCTTTATTAATCTAAAAATGATTTAAGAGGTTATTTCACAAGTTGGAATAACCTCTTTTTTTATCTCCACGTTTCTAAGTATTGGGCATTTATTTCTTGGTATTTATTGTTATCCCAAGATTTTATTTTATGAGAAATATTTTTTATAGTTTTTGTTTTAAAGCGGTTAATTTAAAATATATGGAAAACTTTTACGATTTTTTTGGGATATTAAAATTTTTCTAGATAATTCATTTTAGTGCTAGTTAATTTGTCCAGTTGCACATATTATTTTAGAAAAAAAATATATCGTTTATTGTTGCTATTCTCTTCTTGCTTTGAGTTTCAATTTTCTTTTGTTTCGATATGTCATTTTTTGCGTTTTATTCATCTTGAATTTTTTACGGCAAATGTTTTTATTTAATGAAATACCTTCATTTCCTAAATCCGATTATAATTGTCATTAAAAATTTTGCGCCTGTGTAACTATGAAAAACTCATTTAATTGCTGATTTCTATAAATATTTTGCCAAGCTGTGGCTTATACCTATTTATTTTTAACTATTCTCAAACTTCATAGGGGGCTAAAGTTTATAGAAAAACAAATTATTCTGTTTATCTAAGCTTCATAAGAGCGAAATATATTATTAATTGAGTTCGGTTTCATGATAATTGTATTACTCTTTCCAAATAATACTCTTTCTGTTGAATTTGACGATATTTTTCTTAAGGCATGCATTGCTGATTTTTTCAGATGCAAAATGTAATCTATTGTAATGCCTTTAATATCGTTATTAGGTCTTTAAATCTATAAATAATTTCTAGTAGTGATACATAGCCTCCTTTATTTTATGCTTATTGATTTATAGTTGTTTTTAAAGATGTTAAATGCTGTATGGAAACCAAATAAGCTTTAATAAAGAAATATTTGGAATGAAATTATATTGTTTCGTAGATTTTTGTGCAGATAAGCTGCTATATAAACCATAATGAATAATTGCTGTTAAGGAGTTTTGGTTGAAGATAAAAGTTTTTCTTTTAAAATCTTTAAAGCTTAGTATTGAAAAAAATATTCGGATGGCTAAATGAAATAGAAGAACCATCTTAAAGATGTGGTAAACAAATTGGTTTCTATATCAGAAATCAAGACGTATTTAATATCATTTATCTTAAAGATTAGTAATGTGAAATAGAATACCGCTTTTTGAGGTCTTTTTTGATTGATATAAATATTTAATTGTGACTTATAATATTTCATAATTGCTTCATTATAGATTTTATATATGCAATAATGATAAGTAATATTATTTTGACGTATGTTATTGAATTTAATGATTTATTGTCATTTGGCAGTAATAAATGAATAAAATGCAATATGAGTATTGGTTTTAACTTAATTAACTGTAATTTTTCATATTATTTATCTTATAAATAATGTTGTGTGGTTTTTTTTGAATTTGTAGGGGTGTTCTATAAAATAACACTTTAATAATAAGTTTAATTTTTATGTAATTATTTGTTTTTTAATATTTTATAATTTTTTTGATGTGTTTTACAATGTGTTTTTTCTTATTTTGATGTGTTTTTGTAAAGTTTTTTGATTGATAAAGTGATTTTTTTTGTCTTATTATTGCTTCAAATTATTAATTATTTAACCAAAATTTTAAGAAAAATGAAATTAACAAAATTGTTTATTTTTTGTGTTTCTTCATTGCTTTTTACAGTTATCATGCAAGCGCAAGACATAACTATAAATGGAAAAGTGAATGATGAAAAAGGAATGCCAATTCCTGGAGCTTCTATTTTAATTAAGGGGACAACGACAGCTACTTCCTCGGATTTTGATGGCAAGTTTGAAATTAAAGCGCCGTCAGATGGCATTTTAACTATTAGTTTTGTTGGATATGGAACGTCAAATGTGCAGATTGATGGCAGAACTCAAATTACAGCTCAACTAAAATCAGAATCACAGAACTTGAATGAGGTAGTAGTTGTGGGATATGGGACTCAGAAAAAGAGTGTTGTAACAGGAGCTATTTCTTCAATTAAGGCAGATCAGATGGCTCATTTATCTGTTGGTAATACAGCACAAGCATTGCAGGGTCAAACTGCAGGAGTTACAGTTTTGCCTCAATCGGGGGCACCAGGAGCAGGTACTAAAATTCGTATTCGTGGTGCGGGGTCAAACGGTAACTCTGATCCAATCTATGTTGTAGACGGAATGCGTGCCAGTAATATAGATTACTTAGATCCAAACGACATTGAAAAAATTGAGATTTTAAAAGATGCGGCTTCAGCAGCTATTTATGGTGCTGATGGAGGTAATGGGGTTGTAATGGTTACTACTAAAAAAGGTAAAGCTGGCTCTATTAATGTGTCATTTAGTACACAATTTGGTTTTCAATCGCTGAGAACTAAATTAGATATGATGGATGCTAATGAATATGTTCATTGGATTAACGAAACTAACCCATCTGGAGCCCACCCGAGTGTTAAAGAATGGTCTGGTAAAAAAGGGACTAATTGGGTAGATGAAGCTGCTGAAGATGCAGCGCCTATGTCGCATACTTCTCTTCAGATTTCTGGCGGGAATGAGGTATCGACTTTTATGCTTTCTGGTAACTTTTTTACACAAGATGGGCTTTTTGGAGGGGATAAAACAAACTTCAATCGTACTACTGTGAGATTTAACTCTAATCACAAAATTAGTAAGTATCTTGAAGCAGGTGAAAATTTCTCTTACTCTGTAAACAAACGTAAGGCTTTCACAGAAGATGACAGTTTTAATGGAATTATGAATCATGCTATGCTGTTGGATCCTACGACTCCTGTTTATTATCCAAATGGAAGTACGTTGCCTGCACATGTACAGAATTATATAGGAGAAAATCGTCCTCTAATAAAGAATGGAAATGGTGAATATTATGGTCTTTCTCAGTATGTTCAGGGCGAAATAGCTAATCCAGTTGGTCAGATTGCTATTGATAATGGTCAAACTGTTGAGACTAAAATTATTGGGAATGTTTATGCCAATATCAAACCTTTTGCCGGTTTTGTTTTTACAACTCGTTATGGTATAGAGCAGCGTTTTACAAATTTTGAGGATTGGAATCCAAAATACTGGTGGAATTCACAAAAACAAACCGATACAAACACGAAGACATTTAACCATTCTGAGTTTAAAACCTGGCTTTGGGAAAATTTTGCAACTTACAGCAAAACAATTGATAAACATGAATTTTCAGGAATGTTGGGGTTATCTGCTCAAGAAAGTGAATCTTCTTATTTGAATACGACTACTACTGGTATGATTAAAGAAGGTGATGATTGGGCACAAGTTGGTGAAACTCCTGTAAAAGGAACTGTTGCTGGAAACAAATATCCAACTGCAATGAATTCTTATTTTGGACGTGTCACTTATTCTTATGATAATAGATATTTGTTTCAGGCTTCTTTGAGAAATGATAATTCTTCACTTTTTGCTCCAGATAAGCGTGCAGGTTATTTTCCAGCGGTATCTGCAGGATGGGTGATTTCAAATGAATCCTTTTGGAAGATTGAAGCTGTAAATCAGTTAAAGTTTAGAGCTTCTTGGGGACAAAATGGTTCAACATCTAATATTAGTGCTGGTCAATGGAACGCACTTGTTACAAAAGATGGTTTAAAATATCCTGATGCACTTGGGAACTATCTTACTGTTGGAGAGTTAAAAGTTTTGCCTAATGAAAATATTACATGGGAAACAACTGAGCAGACGGATTTTGGGTTTGATTTAAGAGCTTTAGATAATAGACTAACATTTGGTTTTGATTATTATAACAAAGTGACTAAAGATTTATTAACACCTTCATCGCCTCCTCCATCTATAGGTTACTTACCTCCATATGCAAATGCTGGAGATGTAACAAATAAAGGAATTGAAATAGAATTAGGATGGAGAGAACAAAAGAAAGATTTCGGTTATGGTATAAACTTTAATTTGACTACTATGAAAAATGAAGTTACCTATTTGAACCCTTTACTTGATAGAGTTAATGGAGCAGATCTTCCAACATTAGGAACTGTTACTGTTTTCGAGTTAGGTCAGCCAGTTTGGTATTTTAGAGGATATAAAACTAATGGTATTTACCAAAATCAAGCACAAGTTGATGCTTATAAAGCAAGTTTAGGACATGTTACAACTTACAGCCCTGCACCTGGAGATCCAATTGTAGTTGATGCAAATGGTGATGGAGATATCAATTCCAGTGACAAAACATACATTGGATCGCCTCATCCAGATTTTATGATTGCCTCTACAATTGATTTAGACTATAAAGGTTTTGATTTTAAATTGTTTTTGCAAGGTGCATTTGGAGGTGAAAACTTTATGGCTTTATCTAGAACTGACCTTTCATACACCAATCGACCATCATTCTTTTACAATGACAGATGGACTGGAGAAGGAAGCACTAATAGTTTTCCTAAAGCTTCTACATCAAATCCGTATACTTATGCAAGTGATTTAATGGTTCAAGATGCTTCGTATGTAAAAATTAAACAAATTCAATTAGGATATAATTTTAAAAGTGATTTGATCAAACAGTTAGGAATGACAAGTTTAAGATTTTATTTATCGTTAGACGATTGGTTTACATTTACTAAGTACAAGGGAATTGACCCAGAGGTTGGAAGTTTCAATAACAACTCTCAAGGGATCGACAGAGGATTGTATCCTACAGCTAGCCGTTTTATGACAGGCCTATCAGCAACATTTTAATTTTACGACAATTACTATAATTACATAACAATGAAAAGAATAATTTATAAATTATCAGTTATTGCAGGCTTAGCTTTGATGTTAACGGCTTGTGACAAAGATTTCTTAGACAAACCAGCTTATGGTCTCATAGATGCAGATGATTATTTTAAAACGGATCAAGATTTAGAGGAAGGTGTTTTTGCCTGTTATGATGCTTTGCAATGGGCTTATGGTACAGACTGGAATTCAATGTTTGTTGTAAGAGCATTTCCTTCTGATGAAACACATGCAGGAGGTGGGGACCAAGCCGATCAGCCTCCATATCAGGAATTGGATAATTTCTCTTATACAGCAGAAAACAAACCAATTGAACATTCATTTCAAGGGATGTATTTTGGCATAATGAGGGCTAATGCGATTATTAATGTTGCAGTGGGCGATACTCCGGTAAGAAAGCATTTGATAGCAGAAGCTAAGGCTTTGAGAGCCTACTGTTATTTTGAATTGGTTTCAATGTGGGGCGGTGTGCCAATAAGATTGAAGCAAACTACAGGAAGTGATTTTGCAATGGCAAAATCAACTCCAGAGGAAGTTTATGCACAAATACATAAGGATTTAGATGAGGCAATTCCAAACCTGCCTAAAAAGAGTGAGTACTCTGCTGCAATGCGCTTTAGAATGTCACAAGGTACGGCTTGGGCACTGAAAGGAAAAGCGTTTTTATATCAAAAAAAGTATGCAGAATCTGCTAAGGCTTTTGATGAAGTAATTAAATCAGCAGAATACGCACTAGTACCAGATTACTCAAAGATATTCTTAAAAGGACAGGAATTTGGTGTAGAATCCTTATTTGAAATTGGTTATAGTGAAACTGGCGGGTATGATTGGGGTAATTTCCAATGGGGTGGAAGCCGTGCTATGGAAAATCAAATTAACTGGCAATTGATGGGACCAAGAGATACTAAATTTGATGGCGGGGAAACTGGACTAGCAGATGGCTGGGGATTTAATTATCCAACTGCTAAATTAGCACAGGCCTTTATTGATGAAGGTGATGTTGTTAGAAGAAAGGCTTCAATATTGTCAGTGGCTGAATTAGAGGCTGGAGGCGGAGAATGGACAGCGGCACCTGGAGAACAATGGGGAATGGATGGCTATTTCAGACTTAAATATGGTACATTAACGGCTGAAACTTCTAAGCCTGGAGCTGGTACACCAGAATTGAATTATGGTACTAACATTAGAGCAATTAGATATGCAGACGTTTTATTAATGGCTGCTGAGGCAAACTTTTTGGCTGGCAATACAGGGGTGGCACAAGGTTATTTAAATTTAGTGCGTGATAGGGTAGACTTGCCGTTTAAAGCTATCAACATGGATGCAATTAAAACTGAGAGAAAATTGGAATTAGCATTTGAGGGTTTCAGATTTCTTGATTTAGTTCGTTGGGGAGATGCTGCAACTGTATTGAAAGACCAAGGGTTTACTAAAAATGGAAACTTTTTCGAAGGTAAACATAACTTGTTTCCAATACCAGATTCAGAAGTTAAGAATAACAAATTAATGGTGCAAAACCCAGGCTGGTAGTTTTTATAATGAGGCTAAAAGCAGTTTTTTTACAATACTGCTTTTAGCTTAATATTATATTGAAGAGTTATTGATGCAAGAAATTCTCAACAATATGATAAAAAACTTAAATGTTATCTATTTATTTTTTTTAAAAAGTATTTTGTTTAGAGTAAATCATATAACATAAAGTTTAATTTGAGTTTTGAGTTAAGTTAGTTAGGTTGTAAATAGCTCATTTTCATTTTGATTATGAGCTATTTTTTAATTAATTTGACAATTTCAAAAGATTTAAATTTTAAAGAACAACGAGGTAAAATGAAAAAAAATGACTTAATTATTCCTTTTGTGTTTTTTTGTTTTTCTTTATCTGCATTTTCACAGCAGAAAAGCCAAAAAGGAAATATTAAATATAGCACATCAAACAAAGAAGTTTTAGTGTATACAACAGCCGAGAATACGCAAAATCGTTTATCCTCTACTGCAAATTTAAAGTTTGAGCCTTCTAAACAGCCTTTAGAAAATGAAATTGCTGTATTTGTTGAGCCTGATATCACCTTTCAGGATTTTATTGGAATCGGAGGGGCGATAACAGACGCAAGTGCCGAAATTTTTGCTCAATTATCTAAAGAAAAACAGCAGGAACTTTTAAATGCTTATTACACTTCAGATAAAGGAATTGGCTATTCAATATTGAGAACAACCATACATAGCTCTGATTTTGCGAGCGGAAGCTATACTTATATAAAAGAAGGTGATAAGGACTTGAAAACATTTTCAATCGATCCAGATCAAAAATACCGTCTTCCAATGATTAAAAAAGCTATAGCCACTGCTGGAGGAAAATTATTGACCTATGCAACACCTTGGTCACCACCTGCATTTATGAAAAACACTAATAATATGCTTAAAGGAGGTTTTTTGCTTCCTGAGTTTTATCAGGAGTGGGCCAGCTATTATGTTAAATTTATTAAAGCTTATGAAAAAGAGGGAGTTCCAATTTGGGGAACTTCAACCCAAAATGAACCTTTAGCAACTCAAACTTGGGAATCGTGTTTATATACTGCTGAAGGTGAAAGGGATTTTATTAAAAATTATTTGGGACCTACACTAAAAAAAGAAGGATTGGGAGATAAAAAAATTGTTATCTGGGATCATAATCGTGATTTGATGTACCATAGGGCTAATGTAATTTATTCCGATCCTGATGCTTCAAGATATGTTTGGGGCTTAGGTTTTCATTGGTATGAAACTTGGACTGGTGCCTCACAAAATTTTGATAATGTAAAGAAAGTTAAAGAAGCATATCCAGATAAAAATTTAATGTTTACCGAAGGCTGCTTAGAAAGATTTGACGCCGCAAAGTATCAATTTTGGGCAAATGCTGAACGGTATGGAATTGCTATGATTACTGATTTTAATAATGGAACTGCAGCCTGGACAGACTGGAATATTTTATTGGACCAGCATGGAGGTCCAAATCATGTTGGCAACTTTTGTTTTGCGCCAATTCATGCCGATACTGCTACTGGAGAATTAATATACACTCCTTCATACTATTATATTGGGCATTTTTCTAAATTCATAAAGCAGAATGCAAAAAGAGTCAGTTCAGCAGTCAGCAGAACGACTTTATCAAGCACTTCTTTCATCAATACTGATGGCAAAGTAGTGACAGTTATTATGAATGCAACAGATAATCCTGTGGACTATAATTTATTTGTGCATGATTCGAAAGCAAAATTGCAGATCCCAGCACATGGTATCCAAACATTAATATATTAAAATAATAAAAATTGAAGGTTTTAGATCTTCTGAAAAGTATTAAAAATGAAAAAGAAAATTTTATTTATTTGCGCTTTGTCTTTTTACAGCGTATCGTGGTCTCAATCATCAAATGCTAAATCAGCTGAAATTAATGCCAAAGTTTCTGAATTAATTTCAAAGATGACCTTGGAGGAGAAAGTAGGGCAAATGACTCAAATTACGGTTACTATATTTGAAAAGCAAGGCTCAAAAGGTGTTTTCGATCTTGAAAAATTAAAAAATGGAATCCAGACACATCATATTGGTTCTATATTGAATGTGCCAAATCCAGGTGCACCAACACTGCAGAAATGGCAGGAAACAATGAGCACAATATCAAGCGAAGCAAATAAAACAAGACTCAAAATTCCTATTCTATATGGTATAGACGCTATACACGGGGCTAGTTATACGACTGGGGCAACATTGTTTCCTCAGCAAATTGGCTTAGCAGCTACATTTAATACTGATCTGGTAAAGCGTGGGGCACAAATTTCAGCTTATGAAACCAGGGCTTCTTCCATTCCTTGGGTATTTTCGCCCGACCTGGATTTTCCTAGAAATCCGGCTTGGTCAAGAATGTGGGAATCTTTTGGGGAGGATGCTTATTTATCATCTCAAATGGCAGTTGCTTTAGTTGATGGTTTTGAAGGCGATAACAATGTAGGTTCAAAATATAGTGTAGCTTCCTGCATGAAACACTACATAGGCTATGGCAGTACGGCAACTGGTAAAGACAGGACTCCCAGCATCATTCCAGAGCGCCTTTTGAGACAATATGATTTAACCATTTATCAGGCGGCTATTAAGGCGGGGGCAAAAAGCGTTATGGTAAGTTCGGGGGAAATTAATGGAACTCCAGTACACGCGAGCAAACATCTCCTGACCGATATTCTTAAAAATGAACTTGGTTTTTCAGGTGTAGTTGTGACCGATTGGAAAGATATTATTTATCTGCATACTCGCCACAAAGTTGCCGAGACTCATAGAGAGGCAGTGCGTATGGCGGTTATGGCCGGAATTGATATGAGCATGGTTCCAGAGGATTATTCATTTTATACTCTTTTGCTGGATTTAGCCCAGAAAGGAGAAGTGCCAATGTCTCGTATAGATGATGCCGTTTCCCGTATTTTAAAAATGAAATTTGAATTGAATTTATTCCAGAATGCTGTTGCTGATTTAAAAGATTATCCCAAATTTGGTTCTGCCGAACATATAGAAGAAGCATATAAAACCGCAGCAGAGTCAATCACTTTGCTTAAGAATGACAAGAATGTTTTGCCGTTAAATAAAAATGAAAAAGTTTTAGTTACAGGCGCAACTGCCAACAGTATGAAATATTTAAACGGAGGCTGGTCTTATACTTGGCAAGGTGAAAATTCAGATACGTATGCAGCAGATAAATTTACCATTTTAGAAGCTTTTCAGAATAAATTAGGCAAAGAAAATGTATTGTATACAAAAGGAGCCGACTTAGAAGCTGAAGATGATGCTGAAATTCAGAAAGCAGTTGATTTAGCAAAGAATGCTTCTAAAATAGTATTATGTCTTGGCGAAAAAAACTACACTGAAACTCCTGGTGATATCAGTGATTTGTATATGAGCAAATCTCAAATTAAGCTGGCATTGGCTTTGGCCAAATTGAACAAACCTATCATTTTGGTTTTAAATGAAGGAAGACCAAGGCTGATTAGCGATTTTGCAGATCTCATGAGCGCAGTTGTACAATGTTATCTTCCAGGAAATGAAGGGGCTAGGGCTTTGGTTGATATTCTTTATGGTGATGTAAATCCAAGCGGAAGATTGCCTTACAATTATCCTAAATATCCAAATTCATTAGAAAAATACAATAGAAAATATACTGAAAGTATTTCTGAAGGGGAACAAAATGACGATGCTAAGTATGAAAAAAGCTATTCACCGCAATTTGAATTTGGTACAGGATTGTCTTATACTACTTTCAAATATTCAAACTTGAAAATTGATAAAACTGAAATTTCAAATTCAGATGATGTGAATGTTTCCGTAACGGTAACTAATACTGGAAACAAAGCTGGCAAAGAAACTGTTTTGTTGTACTTGTCTGATAATTATGCAACGATAACACCTGAATTTAAATCGCTTAAAAGATTTCAAAAAATTAGCTTGGCTCCAAATGAATCAAAAACGGTAACCTTTACTTTGAATCAAAAAGATTTACAGTTTGTAAACAATGATTTAAAATGGGTTTCAGAAAAAGGGACATTCACTATTCGGGTTGCCGATCTAAGCCAAGATTTTTTATTGAAATAAATAAAAACCTGAAATCCTGCAAAGAGAGTATTAATTATCGCTTGATGTTTAGTTAAGCGATAATTATCAGCAGAAAAGGGGATGTTTTCTTTAAGACTTTTTTCAATTTTAGGAGTTCATATCTATAAAATGCATACATTTATTTAGATAAAATAAAATCTCAATAATTGAAAACATGAATAATAAAAATATCGTTTTGGCAATTTGTTTTGGTTTGATAAGTTTTTTTGGAAAAGCCCAAACCTTAAAAATAATGACTTACAATATCCGGCTGGATGTTGAATCTGATGGTGAAAATGCCTGGACACATCGGAAAGATTTTTTTAATGCACAGCTTCAGTTTTATGCTCCGGATATTTTTGGGGTTCAAGAAGCAAAACCAAATCAGGTAACTGACATTGCAACAGCGCTTCCGCAATATGCATATGTCGGTATAGGAAGAGAAGGGGCAGGGAAAGGAGAGTCATCGAATATTTTTTATGCTAAAGAAAAATTTAAGATTATAGAATCTGGCACTTTCTGGCTGTCCGAAACACCTGAGAGTATTTCAATAGGCTGGGATGCGGCTTGTAACAGGGTTTGTACCTACGCTCTTTTAAAAAATAAGCAGACTAATAAACTGATCTGGGTTTTTAATACTCATTTGGATCATGTAGGAGAGCAAGCCAGAACAAAAGGCCTGGAGTTGATTGCATCAAAGATTGAAAAATTAAACAGTAATAAATATCCCGTTATTTTAATGGGTGATTTTAATTCAGAACCCGAAACAGACCGGATAATTGCTTTAAAGAATAAAATGAATGATGCCAGAATGATTTCAAAAGAAAAACCTTTTGGACCGTATGGTACGTTTAATAACTTTAAATACAATGAAGCCACAACACTTTTGATTGATTACATATTTTTATCCAAAGGAGATGCTGTTGCAGTGAATAAGTACGCTGTTTTATCAGATGCTAAAGATTTAAAATATCCATCAGATCACTTTCCTGTTTTAGTAGAAATTAATTTGAAGTAAAAAGTGTGAATGCAACATAGTATGTTTTAACTTGCAAGCTGCTCCTGGAGGATTACAGAAAGATGCTGCAATATCTGACTAGATGATTTGAAAAATCATAACTCTGGGAGAAGTACTGCAAATTACGAATGTTGTTTCTTTACTATAGAACTAAGAATGAATACTTTTAATTTAAGAGGCTGTTTCTGAACTTGAAACAGCCTCTTTTTTGTTTATTTTATGCTCATAAAATAGCCAATCAGATTTTCCTTTTGGTTTAATTCCAGTTTTTTTCTTAATCGGTACCGTGCCAAATCTACTCCTCCTGTTGATATATTCATGAATTCAGCAATTTCTTTGGTAGACATATTCATTAATAAATAAGTAGCCAAATCCATTTCTCTTGGAGTAATAGAGGGGTGTCTTTCCTTTAATTTTTTAAGAAAATCAAAGTGTACATTTTTCAGGTGTTTTTCAAGATCCTTCCAGCTTTTGTCTGTATTGACTTCCTTGACAATGCTTCTGTTGAGTTTGGTAAATTGATTTTTTGTGGCCTCGTCAAATGAGCTTGTGTTTATATCTTTTAGTTTATGAATAATGCCATTTAAAATTTTATTTTTCTTGACAACCTGCAATGTGTTGTTAACCAGTTCTTTGTCTTTGGATAGTAATTTTATTTGCAGTTTTTCGTTTTCCAGTTTTTCAATTTCTTTTTCCAGTTCGTATTGTTCCTGTTTAATTTTAGTTTCTTTTTCTAAATATAATCTCCGCTGTTCTAAGGTTTCGACATATTTGTTTTTCCTGATTTTCATTTTAATATTGAATCTGATATAGTATACAAGCCCAGCAAACAGGGCCATATAAAATAAATAGGCCAACGGATGTCTGTACCAAGGGGGAAGTATTCTGAATTCTGTGGAAGTTACGTCTGATTGGATTTTAAAGCTGTTTCTAGCCCTTACCTTCATTATGTAATTGCCTTCTTTTAAATTGGTATATTCTTTAACAGTACTGCTTGACCATGCGCTCCAATTTTCATCAAAACCTTCCAGCTGATAGGAAAACTCAATATTTTCAAGGTTTTCATAAGAAGGTGAAGAGAATGTAAATTTTACCTGATTCGAGGCATAAGGAAGTTTGTAGGCCTCTTTTCTGTTTTGTTTATTTCCTAAAAGTATAGTGTCCCCAGGAAAAGCAAAGCTTCTGATATTAGCAATAGGCTTAAGTATAGATTTATTTTCGATAGTAGCATCATAGTGTGCCAGTCCGTCAGTTAAGCCTATAAATGTGTTTTTGGAATCAATAGTGTTTATAGACATATAATTGGCAACTAATTTTCCTGTCAAGTTCGAAAATGGGACGATAACATCTTTGTATTTATTATTTCCTGTTTTTATTAATGCTCCCATTGATTCCTTGAAGGTGTACCATATATTTCCATTAGTATCTTCTGTCAGTCTTGTAATTTTTGGAATTGATTTGAATAAATTGGTAATTGCGGCATCCTTTATAAACTTGTCTTGCTTTGCAGAATATGTATAAAAAATATTATTTGATTGAAAAAAAACTTTGTTATTCATCCGCTGAAGACTTCCTGTGCCTGGATTTTCTTTAGAATATTGAGTAAATATTTTAACAGTTTCAGTTTTGCGTAAATCATCGTCTAAATCAATTTGATAGGTATATTGATCTTTTTTCAGCCATAAATAGTCATTGTCAATTTCAAAAGAGTTTGAGGATTTATCGATGCCTTCAATTTTATTCCTGAATTTTATTCCTGAGCTGGTTTTTTCAAAAACAGAAAAACCATTATAATTGACACCTATAAAAAAATTGGGGTGATTGGGTATTGATTTAAAACCATAATATCCTTTTGAATCCAGATTTTTGATGATTTTGCCATTCTCTATGAGCAAAGCTCCCTTGTTGCTGGCGCATATCAATTCTCCATTTATTATTTGAACATTCCATGCCTGGGTAGTAGTTCCTTCAATGAGCTTAAAGGAACCTTCTTTAAAATCGGTATTCCAAGGGTGATAAAAAACACCTTGATTGGTTGCCACATAGAGATTGTTTTTATGAACAACAGATGAGTAAACTGTCCCTAAATTATAGCTAAATCCAAAATAGGTAAGAAAGGAGTTTTCGTTAATATACGCAATCCCATTATCCAGTCCTAGCCATAGATTATTACTATTATCAATAAAAGAAGTAAGGACAGTATTGTTTTGAAGCCCTTTACTGCGGTCAATGTGCTGTAAAATATTTCCTTTTAAGTCGCATACTATTATGCCATCAAGGACTGAGTTAATGACTACATATTTATTTTTATAAAGGATACAGCCTAGTGAGCCATTCTTTTTTATAAATGTGTTGGCTTCAGTGTTCCAAGGAACTGTTTGATTGTTTGCTATTATAAAAAGTCCCCGGTCTAAAGTAGCAGTTAAGATCTTATCCTTTTCTAGTTCAATCATTCCCCAGATTTCCGAATTATTCAATGTATTTAATCCTTTCAGGTAATTGAGTTTGCCATTTTTATATTCTAAAATGCCAGATGAAATATCTTGAATATATAGTTTAGAATTGAAAAAGAAAGAAAATTGAAACCTTTTTGGAGCATTTATAGTTTTTATTTTATTGTTCTTATATATATAGATATGATCGAATGATTGAAAAATAACTTCATCTTTATAAAGATGTATCTTCCATATAAAATCAATTATGCTCAGCGTTTTTTTATCCAATAAGCTGGAAATGGAAAAGTATTCCAGTTTCCCTTTCGAATTGGCTTTGAAATAGCCAAACTCATTGTAACAGCCTACATATATTTTTCCAGATTGATCTACTTTTAAGCACTTAATGGCATCCGAATTCTTGGCTTTATATTTGCTCCATGTGGCGCCATCAAACTGCAGCAGTCCATCATTATTCCCAAAATACAGATTTCCATTTTTATCCTGATCAATATTCCAATTTTGAGTTCCTGCTTTATAATCGGTTCTGCTATAATTCTTGATTTGCGGAAGACCAATTTTTTTTACTTGTCCTAAAAATATTTGAGGCAAGCAAAGTAAAACAATCAGCAGAATATGTCTAGTTAGTTTCATGTTTTTTTTGATTTGATAAAAGTTGTGAATTTCTTAAAAGGTGCTATTACAGTCTTTTAAATAGTTCTTTTTTGTTGAATTTCAGCTAAAGTATTTAAATATTGCCAATTGTAATGATTTTTTTTAATTAATATTTTTTTAAGTAATGTTTTTATTGTTTTAAAATATTGATAATCATTGTTTTGATTTTATTTTGATAATATTTTGTAATACTACTACAACGTTTTTGATGTGATTTTGTAGTGATTCTTAATTCTTGAATTAGAAATTTTAGATATACTATTGCATCAAATAACTAATTAATTAACCAAAATAATCAGAAAAATGAAATTATTAAAAGCATTTGTTTTTTGTATTTTATCGATCTTATTTTCAGCTTATGCGCATGCACAGGATGTATCCATAAGCGGAAAAGTGACAGACGAGACGGGGTTGCCAATTCCAGGGGCAACTATATTATTAAAAGGAACTTCAACATCGGTCGGCAGTGATTTTGATGGTAAGTTTCAAATTAATGCACCAAAAAATGGTAATTTAATCATCAGTTTTGTTGGCTATAAAACTGTGGATACTGCCATTAATGGACAAAATTCAGTAAATGTGAAATTGTATCCTGCCACACAGGACTTAAATGAGGTTGTGGTAGTTGGATATGGAACACAAAAGAAAAGTGTTGTTACAGGGGCGATCTCTAGTGTACGAGCTAAAGAACTGGAAAAAATTCCGAATGGACGTATTGAGCAAGCATTACAAGGTAGAGCAGCAGGTGTTACAATTGCTGCAAGTTCTGGTCAGCCAGGTTCTGCATCTACTGTACGTATTAGAGGTATAACTACTTTTGGTGAAGGAGGAAATGATCCACTTTGGGTTGTTGATGGCGTAGTTGTAAATTCTGGTGGTATTGGGTATCTTAATCAATCGGATATTGAGTCTATGGAGGTTCTTAAAGATGCGGCCTCAGCTGCCATTTATGGTACCCGTGCTGCAACAGGTGTAATCTTAGTAACAACTAAAAAAGGTAAATCTGGTAAAATTACAGTTAATTATAATGGATTTGCCGGTTCTTCGGCACCTGCAAAAACTTTAAATTTACTTAATGCAACTCAATATGCAACTTTATTAAATGAAAAGTCAGTTGCAGGCGGTGGTGCATTAATCTTTTCAGACCCGGCAGCATTAGGCAGCGGAACTGATTGGCAAGATGCAATTTTTAATAAAAATGCCCTTCGTTATTCTCACGAATTGAGTATTAGTGGAGGAAGTGATGTTTCCAATTTTTATGCCTCTTTTGGCGTTCAAAATCAAGATGGGATAGTGTTGTCAGAAATCTCGAATTATGATAAAAAGAGTTTCCGTTTAAATTCGACTCATAAAATCTCAAAAATATTCACTTTCGGACAGACTTTTGGTTTTACAAGGCAAAAGAATGTTGGTATTGGTAATACTAATAGCGAATTTGGAGGTCCATTAAGTTCTGCAATTAATTTAGACCCTACAACTCCGATTATTGAAACAGATCCTGTTTTGGCTAATTCAGCACCATACAGCACGAATCCTGTAGTTAGAGATGCAAACGGGAATCCTTACGGAATTTCTACTTTAGTGGGTCAAGAGATGACCAATCCATTGGCTTATACTCAAACTAGACTGGGCGGTTACGGCTGGTCTGATGATTTAGTTGGAAATGCTTATTTCGAAGCTGCTATAACAAAACATTTCAAATTCAGAACAATATTTGGAGGTAAATTGGCTTATTGGGGAAGTCAGGGATTTACCCCTGTTTTCTATCTAAGTGCCACTTCAAGTAACCTTAAAAACAATTATAGCCAAAGTGAAAACAGCAGTTTCGATTGGAATGTTGAAAATATAGCTACTTATACTAATTCTTTTGGTGATCACAATTTAACAGTGTTATTAGGTCAAGGTGCTTATGTAAGTAACATTGGAGGTGGTTCAGGTTCTGTAATATATGATTTGCCTATTACTAGTTATCAGGACGCTTCTTTTAATTTTGATATATCACAGGAAAATAGAGATAGTTGGACTTATGATTCTACTGAACATAAATTAACTTCTTTGTTTTCACGTGTTAATTATGATTTTAAAGAAAAATATTTAGTAACTGGAATTATTCGCCGTGATGGATCATCCCGTTTCGGTGCAAATCATAAATATGGTGTTTTTCCTTCTTTTAATTTAGGATGGGTAGTTTCAAAAGAAGAATTTTGGAAAGAAAATGATGTAATTAATACTTTAAAAATTAGAGGAGGATATGGAGTAGTTGGTAACGATGCTTTTCCTGGAAATCCTGATTTTAAATATCTTTCGTTAGTAAACGGTGGTTACAATTATTCTTTTGGGAATACGGGTTCAATAAAAACAGGATATGCTAACCTCACTTTAGATAACCCAGATTTGAGCTGGGAAGAAACCTCTCAAGCAAATATAGGGTTTGAATCAACATTATTCAATACTTTGAGCCTTACTGTAGATGTGTACAATAAAAAAACTACTGGTATTTTACGCCCTATAACTATACCTGGTTATGTTGGAGTTACCGAAAATCCGGCTGGAAACGTTGCGGATATGGAAAATAGAGGATTAGAGGTTGAACTAGGGTATAAGAAACAATTTGGAGATTTTAATTTTTCTGCTAATGCCAACTTTGCCTATCTTGAGAATGAAGTTACTTATGTAGCTAGTGATTCAAATTATCTACAAGGAGACGCTTCTTTCCAGTCGATGGGGGCTGTAACAAGAACACAAGTTGGTCAGTCATATAATTCATTTTATGGACTAAAAACAGCAGGAATTTTTCAAAATGAGGCTGAAATAGCAGCTTATAAAAATGCTGCAGGTGGTTTAATCCAACCAAATGCCCGACCTGGAGATTTCCGTTGGGTAGATACTGATGGTAATGGTTCAATTAATGACGATGACAAACAGTTTTTAGGAAGTAATATCCCAAAATATACATTTGGATTTACATTGAACTTAGATTATAAAAACTTTGATTTGATGGCATTTGCTCAAGGTGCAGCAGGGAATAAAATTTTCCAGGGATTACGCAGATTAGATGTTAATAATGCTAATTACCAAACTGAGGCTTTGGGCCGTTGGACGGGAGAAGGAACCTCAGATAATTATCCAAGGCTTACTTCTAATGACACAAACGGAAACTTTGGCAAAATGTCTGATTTCTACTTGGAAAATGGGGATTATTTACGTTTGAAAGTTGTTCAGTTTGGTTATTCATTACCAACAAATGTAATATCACAAATTGGAGCCAGCAAAGTTCGCTTTTACGTAACAGGAGAGAACTTGTTTACTATCACAAAATACACTGGATATGATCCAGAAATTGGCGGAGGTGTATTTGGAATAGACAAAGGAGTTTATCCACAAGCAAGAACATTTATGTTTGGAGCGAATCTACAATTTTAAAAATTAAAGAATTATGAAAACGATAAAATATAAATACTTTCTTATAGCAATAACAATTATTTCTTTAGGATCCTGTTCTGAAGAGTTTGTAGATTTAACACCAAAAGGAGTATTCCTTTCAGAGAATTATTACTCAAATGAAACTCAGGCAACAGCTGCACTTGTGGGGGTTTATGATCCTATTAGAAAAAATTCTGGAGGTTTTGAAAATATGATTGCAATGATGAATGCAGGTTCTGATGATTTTTATGCTGGTGGCGGAGGATCTACAGACGGACAAGGAATTCAAGACTTCTCTACCCATTCACTCACATCAATAAGTATTCCAGGGAGTTTTTGGAATGACCATTATCAGGGGATCTTTAGAGCTAATACGTTACTAGTAAAATTACCAGATGTTGATATGTCTGATGCTTTAAAATCTAGATTTGCTGCTGAATCAAAAACTTTGCGTGCGATTTACTATTTCAATTTGGTGCGTATGTTTAAAAACATTCCATTATTGCTAGAGCCTTTGACTGCAACTACTATGTATGATGTTGAACAAACAACGCCTGAAGCAGTCTATGCTCAAATTGAAAAAGATTTAATAGAAGCAATTCCTGCTTTGCCAGCATCAGTTCCAGCAGCTACAGAATCTGGACGCCTTACAAAAGTGGCCGCTCAAGCTATGCTTGGGAAAGTATATTTATTTGAAGGTAAAAAAACGGAAGCAGCAGCTGTTTTGGCCCAAGTAAATGGTACACCAGGAGAAACAAATCAATACGGAAACAAATTATTGACAAACTTTAATGATTTATGGGTAGTTGCAAATAAGTTCAACCCAGAATCACTTATCGAAGTATCTCACACAAGTGCAGGAAATTCTGATTGGGGATTTTGGGGTTCAGGAAGAGACGAAGGAAATACGCTGAATGTAATGGTAGGACCTAGAAGTTACTCCAAATCTGCTAATTCATCGGCCCCTGACCTGCCATCTGGATGGAGTTTCAATGTTGCAACACAAAATTTATATGATGCAATTAAATCCGACCCAAGATTTGGAGCTACAATTTTAGATATTAAGGCATTGAAAGCTGCCGGTGAAGCGGACTATATTGGAGGATACCAAGATACAGGTTATTTCTTGAATAAATTTCTTCCTCGCAAAACAGATGTTCGTACAGGCGGAGGTGCAGCTGAATTAAATTATAAGCAAAATACTTATATTATTAGACTAGCTGATACTTACTTGATGGAAGCAGAAGCATTAGGTTCAGGAGCAAGAGCGCAAGCATTGTTAGATGCCGTTAGAGAAAGAGTTGGTCTGCCTTCAGTTCCGGTTACGCTTCAGGCTATCAAAAATGAAAGAAGAATGGAATTTGCGGGTGAAGGACTTAGATTCTTCGACTTAGTAAGATGGGGAGATGCCGCTACTGTGTTAGCTAATAGAGGCTTCAATGCAGGTGTTGATGAAATTTTCCCTATTCCAACTCGAGAATTGCAAGGAACTAAATTGAAACAAAACCCAGGCTATAATTAATTTTAGAGCTATATCAGGTTAAAATCCAAATTATTAATACTAAAAAAACATATATTATGAATATAAAAATAGTATTGAATAGATACATTTATCTAATGCTGTCTATTATAACATTAAGTTCGTTAGGAAGCTGTCAATCTGATGAGGTCGATAACGGATTATCAGATTCAAGTGTCGATCCTTCTTTTACTGTGACTGCAGTTGAAGGTTCAGCGAACAGATTTATACTAACAGCTCAAACAAAGAATGTATTAGGATCCAAATGGGATCTGGGAGATGGGGCAGGAATGTATTTCGGCAAGATGACTGAAACCATTTTTCTTCCAGATGCTGGAACTTATACTATTACACATGCATCTATTGGCAGAGGAGGAATTATAAATACTGCATCTCAAGAGATCGTTGTAAATACACCTGATCCAGTGGCTGGAAATATTCTTAAAGGAGGAAAATTAGTTGATGCCAATGATTGGTCTAAATGGACAATTACACATCCAGCCTCAAGTGCCAGCATTGCTTTTGCAAGTGGTTCAGCTACTTTGACTGCTAGCGGTTGGGCTGGTAATGGAATTTACCAGGCAGTTAATGTAGTAGCAGGAAAAAAATATGTAATCGATATGGTTACCTCATCAACTACAGGATGCAGTAATACATGGTTCGAAGTGTATTGCGGTTATACTGAACCAGTGCTCGGTTCTGATTATTCTGAGGGCGGAAAATTAAGAGCCTTAAGTACTTGGGATGGTTGTGCTACAGCAAAATTTTCTGGAAAGATTTCTGTAGTGGGATGTAAGCCAGAAAACAATTTAGGAATATTCACCGCGACCAAGACTGGAACGGCTTATCTAGTAATAAGAGGAGGCGGTGAAGATATGAAGGCTGGAATCAAGATTCAAAATATTGAAATGAGACCGTCTTTGTAAATGTTTTTTATGAATAAATAATAAAGTTAGTTTAAGTTTGAGTTGGTAGAATGGCCCATTCTCTATTGATTATGGGCCATTTTTTAAATAAAATGTTTTTAGCAAACAATAAAAAAATGAAAAAATATCTTTCTAGAATTACTTTGATAATGGCACTGAACTGCCTTCTTTTAATTTCCTGCAGTAGTTCGAACTCTGACGAATCAGTGGTTGAAAGCCAGGCACCAAAAGATCTAAAAGTTACAGCAGCTATTGTTGGAGCTAATGTCCAAAATCCAAATGGCGACGGAAGCGGTGTAGTTAATTTTAAATTATCTGCAGCAAATGCTACATCATATAAAATTACTCTCGGAAATGGAGAAACAAAGGAAGTAACAAATGGAAGCTTTTCTTATACATATACTGCATCGGGTACTAATACTTATGTGCTATATGTGTCTGCTTACAATGCCGGTAAATTTGTTAGTACGTCACTCTCTATTACCGTTTTGGTAGAGTCCAAGTTAATTTGGGCAGATGAGTTTAATACAGATGGTGCACCTGATCCAACAAAATGGACTTTCCAGATTTGGGATCCTGGACATGTAAATAATGAACTGCAATCCTATACCAATCGCCCCGAAAATACAATTGTGCAAGGCGGTGTTCTGAAAATAAAAGCCATTAGGGAACAATATGGAAAAGGTGACTTTACTTCTGGAAGATTAGAGTCCAATGGAAAATTTGATTTTACTTATGGCAAAGTTGTAATTAGAGCAAAACTGCCTACCGGTGTAGGAACATGGCCTGCAGTATGGATGCTGGGCAGTAATATAGGAACTGCTGGCTGGCCAGCATGTGGCGAAATTGATATTCTAGAGTCTGTTGGTAAAGAGATGAATGTCAATCATTCATCACTGCATTCTCCTGGACGTTCAGGAGCTACTCCAGATACAGGAACTATAAATGTGCCTAATGACAATACCGAATTTCATATTTACACAGCAGATTGGAGAGCCGGTTATATCAAGTTTTATGTAGATGATAAATTATATTACACTTTTATAAATTCAGATAAATTCCCTTTCAACAAAAACTTTTACCTGATTGTGAATCTTGCAATGGGAGGAGTTTGGGGAGGCCCTGTAGATCCAAATTTTACATCTTCAACTCTTGAAGTGGATTACATAAGGGTGTACAATTAAAAAAAGCTTTGGTTAAGTTAAGTTTGGTAGTTATTTCCTTCATTGGCAGCTTCTGTTTTTTTTATTGAGACAGAAGCTCTAGTGAAGATTTACCTTGGCATGCTCTGGCTAAATACCAATTAAACCGTTTCAATATTTTCTGTAACAATCAATTTTAAATAATAATGAAAAAAATACATCAATTAGGCAAACTGTTTTTTCTTATAGCATTTTCTGCCATACACGTCAGCTGTTCATCATCTAATGAAGGCGGAGATTCTTCAACACCAACACCAACACCTGTTGTAAAAAACGAGGTTGATTTTTGGCTTACTACAGGAAACCAGTCTGCACTTTTGAAAAAGCAGACAAACGTTTTGGCTTTTGGAAATAAAGTAAATATCTATTCAAACATTGAAATTAACGATACCCAAAAATATCAATCTGTTGATGGTTTTGGATTTACACTAACTGGAGGCAGTGCACATGTTATCAATCAATTGGTTGCTCAAAAAAAGAAAGACTTATTAAAGGAATTATTTGGTTCTGGTGAAAATTCAATAGGGTTGAGCTACTTAAGGATCAGCATTGGTGCTTCCGATTTGAATGCCGCTCCCTTTACATACGATGACATGCCAGCTGGCCAGACAGATCTTAATTTGGCTAACTTCAGCCTGGCTCCTGATATGACAGACTTGATTCCTCTATTAAAAGAAATTCTGGCAATTAATCCTGCTATTAAAATAATGGCAACTCCTTGGTCTGCTCCTGTTTGGATGAAGGATAATGACAGTTTTAAGGGAGGAAGCTTACAACCCAAATATTATGAGGTATATGCACAATATTTTGTAAAATTCATTCAGAAAATGAAAGCAGAAGGCATTGCAATCGATGCCATTACTCCACAAAACGAGCCTTTACACGGGGGTAACAATCCTAGTATGCTTATGACTGCTTTGCAGCAGGCCGATTTTATAAAGAATAATTTAGGCCCTGCATTTAAAGCAGCTGATATTGCTACTAAGATTATCTCTTATGATCATAATTGCGATAACCCCCAATATCCAATTACGATTTTAAAAGATGCAGCAGCTTACCCTTTTGTAACAGGTTCAGCTTTCCATTTGTATGGAGGCGACATCAGCGCACTTTCAACCGTTCACGAGGCATTCCCGAATAAAGACGTTTATTTTACAGAGCAATATACTTCATCCACAGGTGCTTTTGATGGCGATTTAAAGTGGCAGGTCAAAAATGTAATCATTGGATCAATGCGCAACTGGAGTAAAACTGCTCTGCAGTGGAATCTTGCCAATGATGGTTCTTTTGGGCCTCATACAGATGGTGGATGTAACACTTGCAAAGGAGCAATAACAATAAACAGCACCGAATCAATCAGCCGCAATGTTGGATATTATATTGCAGCTCATGCTTCCAAATTTGTGCCAGCAGGCTCTGTGAGGATTTCGAGTGCGATTGTTGGTAATCTGCAAAATGTAGCTTTCAAGACTCCAGCAGGAAAAAAAGTGCTGTTGGTTGTTAATGATGGCAGTACTACAGAGCTTTTTAATATTAAATATAATGGAAAATGGATTACTACTTCACTAGAAGGGGGAGCGGTAGGAACCTATATTTGGTAATAGCATATCAAAAATAAAACAATTATCATCTTATTGATTATGAAAAAAATAACTACAGCGGTATTTGTACTGGTGTCTTTTTTTGTGCTTGCACAGCCGAAAAATAAAGCAGCTGCAAATTCTTTTTCTGCAAAAGAAAAAACAGTTACAGTATATACCACAGCCGAAAGCACTAATTTGAGATTGTCAAAAACTGATAATCTTAAATTTTCAGAACTGAAACAGCCTGTAGAAACACAGATTTGTGTTTTTGTAAACCCAGATAAAACCTATCAGTCCCTGCTGGGAATTGGCGGAGCAGTAACTGATGCAAGTGCTGAGGTCTTTGCAAAATTATCTAAAGAAAAACAGCAGGAATTCCTAAACGCATATTATAATGCCGAAAATGGAATTGGTTATTCGTTATTGCGGACCACAATCCATAGTTCGGATTTTGCTTCTGGTAGTTATACTTATATAAAAGAAGGCGATACTGAGTTAAAAAGTTTTTCTATCGAGCATGACAGAGAATTTAAAATACCACTGATTAAGAAAGCAACAGAAACAGCAGGTGGAAAAATAATCCTTTATGCAAGTCCCTGGAGTCCTCCTCCTTTTATGAAAAGTAATAATAGTATGCTAAAAGGAGGCACATTGCTGCCTGAGTTTTTTCAGCCATGGGCGATGTATTACACAAAATTTGTAAAAGCTTATGAGAAAGAAGGTATGCCTATATGGGGAATTAGTGTGCAGAATGAGCCTATGGCGGTGCAAACTTGGGAATCTTGTGTGTTTACAGCCGAAGCTGAAAGAGATTTTCTGAAAAATTATCTTGGCCCAACTATGAAAAAAGAAGGACTTGGAAACAAAAAAATAATTGTCTGGGATCATAATCGTGATTTGATGCTGCAGCGGGCCAATATCATTTTTAATGATCCCGAAGCTTCAAAGTATGCTTGGGGAATGGGATTCCATTGGTATGAAACATGGGCAGGCGGTAAGCAGATGTTTGAAAATGTAGCAAAAGTTCATGAAGCGTTTCCTGATAAAAACTTAATGTTTACCGAAGGATGTATCGAGAAATTTGATGCTGATAAATACCAGTTCTGGGACAATGGTGAACGTTATGGATCATCGATGATACATGATTTTAATAACGGAACTGTGGGCTGGACAGACTGGAATATACTTTTGGACGAAAAAGGAGGCCCTAATCATGTAGGAAACTTTTGTTTTGCACCCATCCATGCCGATACTAAAACAGGAGAATTAATTTATACACCATCTTATTATTATATAGGACATTTTTCTAAATTTATCCGTCCTGAAGCCAAAAGAGTAAGTTCTGCAGTAAGCAGAAGCAGTCTGCTGAGCACTTCATTTTTGAATAAAGATGGAAAAATGATAACCGTTGTAATGAATCAAAGCGATACAGCAGTCACTTATAATTTATGTATTGGGAATCAGGTTGCTGAAACTACAATACTGCCTAATGCAATACAAACATTGGTGTATTAAATCTAAGTAATAGTAATATAAGTTGTAGCAACTGCTGTATAATATGCGATTGTATTTACTTAAAAAACAGCTGTTATTATTATTGTAATAGGACATGCTTATGAAGTTACTTTACGTAATGGATAAGTGTATCTGATCTTTTATAGTATTCAATTTTTTGCATAATAACTTTATTAACCTGTTATTAACAACCTAAACCAAAAAACATGAAAAACCACAAACCAACATGTAAGCAAATCATTTATTATATGATCCTGTTATTCGTCTCAGCACAGTTACATGCTCAAAGACTTACAGTTTCAAACACCGGGGCAAAAATATTAAAAGATGGAAACCCAATTACACTGAGAGGGGTAAATTTTGGAAACTGGCTTGTTTGGGAAGGATATATGATGAATATTGAACCAGGTAAAGATATTCGCCGTGAAAAATCTCCAACACAGATAAGAGGAATCTTTAAAGAGTTATTAGGAAATGACGAAGCAAAACTAGTGAACTTTGAAAATAATTGGAGAAATTCATATATTACAAATGCAGATTTTGCTCAAGCAAAAGCACTAGGGTATAATGTTATTAGAATACCCTTTCCTTACAATATTTTTTGGAATTCAGCTACTGGAACGGTCAAAAATGATGGATTTTTTTGGCTTGACAAGGCAGTTACATGGGCGAAAAATAATAATATCCACGTGGTACTCTGCTTACATACTGCTCCAGGTTACCAAAGTACAGGTTACACTTGTGACAATCCAGATGGCAGAATACCTAATTTTTGGAATGATTGGAATAATGTAGAGATCGCATCAACTATTTGGAGAGCTATAGCTGAACATTATCAAAATTATTCAGGTAACGAGTGGATTGCGGGCTATGATCTGCTCAATGAACCAGAGTTAGATGAACAAGCAAAGAAACCTCTTTTGATGGCTTCTTATAAACGAATGACTCAAAGAATCAGAGAAAAAGATTCGAATCACCTTATTTTTGCACAGGGTAATTATTATTCATGGGATTTTTATGATATGCTGGAACGATGGGATCCTAATCTGGTTTTTGAAAACCATTACTACGGTCCTCAAGGTCAAGCAGACCCAAACCCTGATTTGAATTTAATAAAAGGACAGGGTGCAACATATAATATTCCTATATGGACTGGTGAGTTTGGAGAAAATACTTTGGATTGGATCCGTGATGCCAGAATAGACTATGACGCTGCCAACGTTGGCTGGGCATTTTGGGCTTGGAAAAGAGAATACACAAATCGATCTATTTATACCTACCCAGGTACTCCAAAATGGGATGCTATTACTAATTATATTAAATGGGGAGGTGCTAAGCCGAGCGTAGCTGATGCGGTAACGGCTACTAATGAAATTTGCAGCAAAGTATTATTAAGCAGTTGTAATTTGGTTACTGAATTACAAGATAGGCTTAGGCCCTTGGCTCCTGTAGGTAAAATCATTTCGCTTCAGAACACTAAATACGTTTCTTCAAATAACAGTGTAGGAGTGGTAACAGCAAATAGAGATTCTGCACAAGGCTGGGAGAAATTTACTGTAGTTAATGCAGGTGATAACAAAATTGCACTAAAAGACAATAATGGTAAATATTTTAATTCGCAAAATGGTATTTCGCCTATTACATCTAGCAGCACTGCTGTAAATGGATGGGAAGCTTTTGAGTGGGTCAATATAGGAGGGCAAATTGCTCTAAAAGGCTTTAATGGAAAATTTGTTAGTTCAGAAGGAGGTTCATCTTCAGGTATGACTTGTAATAGAGAAACTGTATCAGGGTGGGAATCATTTAGTTGTATGGAATTAACGGCAAAATCTTCAGCTGTTACAAAAGCAGCTATTGCAGATACTCAATTAATTGTTAGGGACTTTACGGTTTATCCGAATCCTGTTTCTGATAAATTGAGTTTTAGTGTTCCAGAAGGGTTTACCAAATACACAGCACAAATCTTTGATCTTGCAGGAAAACAATATTCAATCACAACAATAGATTCAAATGATACAACAAATTCAGTTGATGCAAATAATTTGCCTGATGGAGTTTATATTTTGCGTTTAAACAATAGCATTGAAGTTAAATCGGGAATGATTATTAAGAAAAATTAAATATGAAAAAAAAACTTTTATTACTCATTATTCTCCTTATTTCAGTTTTCAGCTCTTTCTCACAAGGCTTTCTGCACAGAGACGGTCAGAATATTGTAGACGGTAACAATAAAAATATTGTTTTGCGCGGTTTAGGACTTGGAGGCTGGATGGTACAGGAAGGCTACATGATCCAGACAGGTGCTTTTGCAGGTCCTCAATACAAAATCAAGCAGAAAATTACCGATTTAATTGGCGCAAAAGATACTGAAGAATTTTACAAAGCATATAAAGCCAACGGAATTACAAAGAGAGACATTGACTCATTGGCTGCCTGGGGGTTTAATTCCATCCGTTTGCCAATGCATTACAATCTATACACGCCAGCTATTGAACTGGAAAAAGATGGTAAAATAACTTGGCTGGAAGAAGGTTTCAAGATGACAGATGATTTATTGAATTGGTGTGCTGCCAACAAAATATATTTAATTCTAGACTTGCATGCAACTCCTGGAGGACAAGGGAAAGATGCTGCAATATCCGACTATGATGATTCAAAACCATCACTTTGGGAGAGTGCTGCAAATCAGGATAAAATGGTAGCACTTTGGGAAAAACTAGCCCAGCGCTATAAAGACAATCCTTGGATAGGAGGCTACGATATTATCAATGAGCCAAACTGGAATTTCACGGGAACCAATCAAAACGGCTGTGATGAAACTTCTAACGCCCCTTTGAGATCGCTGCAAGTCAGAATAACAGACGCAATAAGAGCTGTTGACAAAAATCATTTAATTATTATTGAAGGAAATTGCTGGGGCAATAATTACAATGGGATATTTCCGCTTTGGGATGAGAATATGGCGCTGAGCTTTCACAAATACTGGAATACAAATGATACAGCTTCTATACAGACGATGTTAAATTATAGAACGCAATATAATGTACCAATCTGGTTAGGCGAAAGCGGAGAAAATTCGAATGTATGGTTTGAAGAAGCTATTTCATTAATGGAGGCTAATAACATTGGCTGGGCTTTTTGGCCAATGAAGAAAATTGAAAATTTAGCAGGAGTTACTTCGGTTACTAAGCCTGCAGGTTATGACCAGCTATTGGAGTATTGGAAAAACGGAGGTACAAAACCAAGTGCAGCTTTTTCTAAAAAAGTATTGCTCCAAGCTGCCGAGAATTATAAAATGGAGCATTTGACTCTTAGGCGTGATGTGGTTGATGCTATGTTCAGACAAGTGCAGACAAATGATACCAAAAAATATAAAAATCACTCTCTGCCAGGAACTGTATTCGCAACCGAATTTGATTTAGGCCAAAATGGATATGCTTATTCGGATAATGACGTTGCTAATTATGATGGGACAAAATTTACCCAATGGAACAAAGGCGGCAAGATGCGAAACGATGGTGTAGATATTGAAGCCTGTACAGATAAAAAAACTAATGGCTTCAGTGTTTCTTTTATTGAAGATAAAGAATGGCTGCAATTTACTGTTGCAGTAAAAAAAGAAGGCAGTTTTGATGTTGATGTTCGATATTCTAACGAAAAAGCGGGCGGTAAACTCTATCTGGAGCAGGACAATGTAAAAATATCTGAAACAATTGAACTGCCAGTTTCTGGAGGATTTACAGCTTGGAAAACAGTTACTTTAAAAAATATTAATCTTAAGCAGGGCATAAATAAAATTCGTGTTCATTTTGAAGGTGGAAACTTTAACCTTAACTTTTTAGAATTTAAAAAATAATTATTTGCCCGCATTTTTTTAATCTATTCCGTTAAATTTTTTTAATTTTAACGGAATAGTAATGGCTATATGAAAAATCTGAAACCAAATTGTTTTATTGTTTTGAAGCTGTTTTTCTTTTGCTATATCGCATTAAGCCAAAACGATTCTAATTTAAAATTAACAGATAAGGATAGTAATCTCGCATATAAGCCTAAAGCTGCGGACAAAATAATTTCTAGAAGCAAGTATAAGGAAAAACTTTATGGTTTTTGGCTAGGTGAATGTATTGCAAATTGGACTGGCCTTGTGACCGAAATGGACAAAATCGGCTCCATAGGAGAACTAAAAACCGGAGCATTTTATACACGTGACGATTGGGGAAAACCAGATCAGCCAAGTATTTGGGGACAAGGAGTTCCTAGTAATTTATCTGCTTCTATTGATTTTGTTTTTGCAGAACCGGGTACTGCCTGGGGCTCAGATGATGACACAGACATAGAATACATCTATCAGGAACTGCTGTACACAAATAAGCAATCTATATTAACAGGTGAGCAGATTCGTTCAGGCTGGCTTAAACATATCAAAAAAGAAGAAGAAAATTTTTTGTGGGTTTCTAATCAGAGAGCTTTCGATTTGATGAATGATGGAAGGATTCCCCCAGCAACAGGAGATCCAAAAAACAATCCGGAATTTGAAATGATAGACGCGCAATTGACAACAGAGATTTTTGGTCTTTTTGCCCCTGCAAGACCAGACATTGCGTTAAAAATGGCCAAACTTCCCATTCAGACTACTGCTAGATTTAATTCTCAATGGATTTCGGAATTTTATGTTTCTATGTATGCATTAGCTTCGGCTGTTGATGAAAGCAAGACGAATAAAGAAAAGATACTCTGGATGGCAGATGTTTCCCGAAAACAGCTTCCTGATGATTCTTATTCAGCCAAAATGTATGACTTCGTAAAAAGCAGCTATCTGTCAAATATACCTTGGGAAAAAACCAGAGATGAGGTATATCAAAGATATCAGGTAGATCAAGCCGACGGTTATAATATGACTTCACAAAATAAATACTGCAATGGCTGTTTTGCGGCGGGTATTAATTTTGCTTCGAGCCTGATCAGCTTGTTTTATGGAGAAGGCAATATAGTCGAAACTATTAAAATAGGAACACTTTCTGGCTGGGATTCCGATAATCCTACAGCAACCTGGGGAGGTCTGCTGGGGTTTATGATAGGAAAAGAAGGAGTCGAAAAAGCCTTTAACCGTAAATTCTCTAACCAATTTAATATTCATAGAACAAGAATCGGGTTTCCTAATAATGGTATTGACACTTTTGAGAATATGGCCGAAAAAGGAATATTTGTTGTAGATAGAGTTGTCCAGGAACAAATGAAGGGCGGTATTGATTTAAAAAACGAAATATGGTTTATACCTGCATTTAAATAAAAATAGTAAAATGAAAAAATTATTAGCATTCGCGTTCGTATTCGCCTCGGTTTTTGCCTTTTCACAGGAAACGGTAGACCAAAAAGTCGAAACCTTATTAAAGAAAATGACTCTTGAAGAAAAAATAGGACAGCTCAACCAGTACACTGGCGACAATACTGCGACTGGACCTATTACCATTAATGCCAATAAACAAAATGAGATAAAAAAAGGTTTGATTGGTTCGATGCTGAATATTATGGGAACCAAGTATACAAGGCAATATCAGGATCTGGCTATGCAGTCACGATTAAAAATTCCTCTGCTTTTTGGTTTGGATGTAATTCACGGTTACAAAACTACTTTTCCTATTCCGTTGGCAGAAGCGGCCAGCTGGGATCTAGATGCAATGGAACTATCGGCTAGGATTGCCGCAGTAGAGGCTGCAGCCTCTGGAATTCATTGGACATTTGCACCCATGGCTGATATTTCCCGTGATCCTCGCTGGGGGAGAGTGATGGAAGGAGCAGGTGAAGATACTTATTTGGGATCTAAAATTGCATATGCGAGAGTGAAAGGATTTCAGGGTAATTTAGGCGATGTGAATTCTGTTATGGCCTGTGTAAAACATTTTGCAGCTTATGGAGCAGCAGTTGGCGGACGTGACTATAATTCGGTTGACATGAGCAACCGAATGCTTTGGGAAACCTATCTGCCTCCTTATAAATCAGCACTTGATGCGGGAGCGGCTACTTTCATGAATTCATTTAACGACCTTAACGGAATACCTGCTACAGGAAATAGCTATTTATTGAGAGATATCTTGAAAGGAAAATGGAATTTTCAAGGTTTTGTAGTTTCCGATTGGGGTTCGATAGGAGAAATGGTAGCTCACGGATACGCAAAAGACAATAAGGAAGCAGCGCTCTCTGCAATAACAGCAGGAAGCGATATGGATATGGAAAGCAATGCCTATCGCTATAATCTGGAACAATTGGTTAAAGAAAATAAAGTTCCAGTTGCGTTAATCGATGATGCTGTTAAGCGGATTTTGCGCAAGAAGTTTGAATTGGGATTGTTTGATGATCCTTATAAATTCTGCAATCCGGAAAGAGAACAGGCTGCATTAAATAATCCAGAACATACTAAAGCAGCGAGAACAATAGCAGCTAAAAGTATAGTGCTGTTAAAAAATGAAAGAGATGTTCTGCCTCTTTCTAAAGGACTGAAAACAATTGCTTTTATTGGACCAATGGTAAAATCAAAAAGAGATAATCATGGATTCTGGGCAGTAGATGTAAAAGATGTTGACTCTACTTATATTGTATCTCAATGGGAAGGTCTTGTAAATAAAGTTGGCAAGAGAACTAAAATTTTATATGCCAAAGGCTGTGGTGTTGAAGACAAAAGCAAGGAAGGTTTTGCAGATGCCTTGAATGTTGCCAGTCAAGCTGAGGTAATTATTTTGAGTATAGGAGAAAATTTCAATAAAAGCGGTGAAGCCAAAAGCAAGAGCAATCTGCAATTGCCAGGAGTTCAAGTAGAGCTGATCAAAGAACTTCAAAAAACAGGAAAGCCGATTGTTATTTTGATAAATGCAGGAAGACCGCTTATTTTTGATTGGGTTGCCGATAATATGCCAACTATCGTTTACACTTGGTGGCTGGGATCAGAAGCTGGAAATGCTATTGCGGATGTACTTTTTGGAGATTATAATCCATCTGGAAAATTACCAATGACGTTCCCAAGAACCGAAGGACAGATTCCAATTTATTACAATCATTTCAATACAGGAAGACCTGCTGCAAATGAAACTTCTACCAATTATGTATCGGCCTATATTGATTTAAAAAACAGTCCTAAGTTTCCATTCGGTTACGGGCTGAGTTACACTGCTTTTGAGTATTCGGATTTGAAATTGTCCAAAAAAACAATGAAAAGCAATGAATCCATCACCGTTTCGGTAAACATAAAAAACACGGGCAGTGTTCTAGGTGAGGAAGTGGTTCAGCTGTATCTGCGGGATAAAGTTGGCTCTGTAGTGCGTCCAATCAGTGAACTGAAAGACTTTCAGAAAATAACATTGAATCGTGGCGAGACCAAAACAATCCAGTTTGTAATTGACAGCCAAAAACTATCGTTTTACAACAATGCATTGGAATTTGTTGCTGAACCTGGGGATTTTGATTTGATGATTGGCTCATCTTCAGCTGATATAAGGCTTAGGGACAGTTTTGAATTGGTAAAGTAAAAAGATGAAATATATTTTAGTATTTATTTTAACACCCTTTTTACTTTTTGCACAAGCAAAAAAAGATACCATTCGGGTATTTTATTTGGGAGGCCAGTCCAATATGCAAGGATATGGATATGTAAAAGAGCTTCCAGATTCTTTAAACAAAAAGAATAAAAGTGTTTTTATATACCAAGGAAATCCTGTTGGTGATAACGACAAAACAGGTGGCTTAGGCAAATGGGATGTGCTGCAGCCGGGTCACGGAACCGGATTTGCCTCGGATGGAAACAGCAATACACTTTCAGACCGATTTGGAGTTGAGCTTTCGTTTGCCAAAAAGCTGCAGGAATTATATCCAAATCAAAAACTGGCTCTTATAAAATATGCCAGAAATGGATCTTCAATTGATAGTAGCGGTACGGCCTATTTTGGTGCTTGGGAGCCAGATTTTAAAGGAAAAAATCAATACGATTTTTTTTTGAAAACGGTTAGTGTCGCAATGGCTGCAAAGGATATAAATGACGATGGAGTGGAGGATGTCTTGATTCCCAGTGGTATTATCTGGATGCAGGGAGAAAGTGATTCAGACAAAACAGAACAAGTTGCCAATCAGTATTATTTTAATTTAAAAAGATTGATGGAACTTATGCGGGCTGCTTTTAGAAATAATGAATTGCCAATTGTAATAGGAAAAATCTCCGACTCTGGTGATGATAGCGATGGAAAGGTTTGGCGATTTGGTGAATTAGTGCAATACGGTCAAGAAAAATTTGCTGCAACCGAACCCAATGCTGCCATTGTGCGAACTACAAGCAGTTATAAATACTCCGACAGATATCATTATAAAAGCGATGGATATATTGATTTGGGAAAAGAATTTGCAAAAGCAGTTTTTCTTCTGAATACTAAGAAAACTAATAGTAAATTATCTAATTAGAAGGTTTTTACAGTTGCTAACGATTATTGTAAGGCTAAAAAAGCGATACTATTCGAAAGAATTGTATCGCTTTTTTATATAAGTTACCATTGGTTTTTTGCAAAAAGCCTTTTATTTTTTCTTTATAAGAAATAGGGGAGATATGTGGTATTATAAAAGACTTTTTTAGCCAATGGTATATTTGTTTAAAACAGACAATATTTTTTTAAAAAAGAGGCTGCTTAGAATAAAACAGCCTCAGCATTACAACTATAAAATTACTAATTAATTATAGGAGCATATATTTTAGTTGGCATTTGCCTTATTTAAAATAGCCTGCAGATTTTCTTCAGTAAACTTTCCACCTGAAAGCAATATGAATTTACTAATTGGCATATCTGCTAACATTGCCTGCAAAAAGGCTTCTGCTTTTTTCTCTTCATCAGTTACAGCTTTTTTATTTCCGGCAGTGAAACTTTGTGAAAGCTCTTCGTATATATCAGAGCTGTTAGTAGTGTTTTTAAATTCTTTGAACAAAGAATTGCGGGTAAAGACAATTTTTGGTGTTTTGGTAGATTGAATATTGATGGTTTGCTGCAAAGGCAGATCTCTTGATGAAGACCCTGCACGGATATCAAATTTCCCCGATTTTACAGCCCAATCATGAGAAATTGTACTGTAATAAGCAAAATCCCTGGAAGTTAAGTGAAAGGTTACTGTTTTTTCTTCTCCTGCATTTAGAGTTATTTTTTCAAAATGCTTCAGCTCGTTTTCTGGGCGGGATATTTGTGTATCCTGTTCATGAACATATAATTGTACAACCTCTTTGCCAGCTATTTTGCCTGTGTTTTTAACTTTTAATGAAATAATAATATCATCAGTATCTTTTGCGGAAGCGGTATTGGAACTAATGTCCGAGTAACTGAAAGCTGTATAACTCAAGCCATAACCGAAAGGAAAATTTGGCTCGATTTTTCTTTTGTCATAATAGCGGTATCCAATAAATATTCCTTCCCCATAATTTGCATTTCCATCTTTCGAAGGGAAATCTGTTGCAGCAGGAGTATCTTCCAAACGCATCGGAAATGTTTCAGATAATTTCCCTGAAGGATTTACTTTGCCAGTCAGGACATCAGCTATGGCACCGCCACCAGCTTGACCACCCAGATAGGCTTCAACAATTGCAGAAACTTCTTTTTTCCAAGGCATACTGACAGCAGAACCATTCATTAAAACAACGATTGCATTTTTATTGGCTTTAGCAACAGCTTCGATCAATTTATTGTGACCATCTGGCATATCCATATTTTGCCTGTCATAACCTTCGGACTCATAAATATCCGGCAAACCAGCAAAAATTATAACCGTTTCAGCATTTTTTGCATTTTGTATTGCCTCGCTGATCATGGCTTCATTGGTTGAGCCATCTGAGGCGTATCCTGGGGCAAAAGTTAATGAAACCCCTTTTGAAAGTTTTTGTAATTCGTCAAAGGCATTTTCGATCTGAGTAGGATGGACTTGGGAACTTCCGGCGCCTTGATAACGCGGTGTTTTTCCAAATGCGCCGATAACTGCAATTTTTTTGATTGAAGCTGAAAGAGGCAGAATATTATTGTCATTTTTTAGTAAAACAATACATTCGCCACTAACTTCTCTTGCTAATGCATTGTGTTTTGGTTTATCTACTGAAACATTTTTCTTGTGGCTGTCTTTAGCTTTGAGTGTTACAGCAAGTGTTTCGATTACAATTTCGTCTAATCTCGCTTCGGATAAAGTTCCTTTTTTTACAGCTTCGACGATTTTTTTGTTGTTAAAACCGCCACTGGCAGGCATCTCAAGATTTAAACCAGCATCAATACCAAGTGGTCTTTCGTTAACGGCGCCCCAGTCGGAAACAACAAATCCCTTGAATCCCCATTTTTCTTTTAAGACATCATTCAAAAGATATTTATTTTCCGAAGCGTATATACCATTCAGCTTGTTATAGGAACACATTACTGTCCAAGGCTGTGCTTCTTTAACAGCTATTTCAAAAGCAGGAAAGTAAATTTCATTTAAAGTGCGCTCATCTACATTGGAACTATTAGACATTCTCTCAGTTTCTTGATTGTTGGCTGCAAAATGTTTCATTGATGTTCCAACGCCTTGACTTTGTACACCATTTATAAATGCAGCCGCAATTTTGCCAGCTAATATTGGATCTTCAGAAAAATATTCAAAATTACGTCCTCCCAATGGGGATCGTTTCATATTAACACCTGGACCTAATAATATTTGAACGTCATTAGCCTGTGATTCGATAGCCAATGCTTCGCCCATTTTTTTGGCCAAAGCTGGATTCCACGATGATGCCAAAGCAGAGGCCGTAGGAAAACAAGTTGCCGGAACACTATTTGTAAAATCAAAACCAATGGCTTTGCGTAAGCCATGTGGACCATCAGTCATGAAAATTGATGGAATACCAAGTCTTTCTATAGCTTGTGTTGACCATGCAGTTTCTCCTGAACATAAGGAGGCTTTTTCTTCCAGTGTCATCTGCGAAACTAATTGCTTAGCTTTTTCTCTATAATTTATTGTTTGGGCAGCTGCTGATGCTGAAATAAATAACCCAATGCTAAACAGAAATATCTTTTTCATGATTATAAGTGATTGGTTTTTAATGAAATGCTTTGTGTTAATATGACGCAATGTACATTTTATTTTTATATAAAAAGTATTTTTATGAAAAAAAAATGATTTCAGGTCATATTTATGGTAATTTGTCAATATTTTCGGTCGTTTTGTTTGATATGAATTGAAAGATTTTCAAAAAAAATAGCCAGCATTTACTGTTTTGATGCAATCCAGCTGTATAGATGATTTAGTTTATTTTCTAAAACAAAATGTGTTAAATTGCACTCCAATAATGCATATCGCTGCAAACACTTACGGAGCCATGTTAAAAAAACATCTGAAAAACACTGAAGAATATCAGCCTGGATTATCTATTGATTGTGTGATTTTTGGTTTTGATGACAATCAGCTTAAGGTATTGTTAATCAAAACGGGCTATAATGAAAGCTGGTCTTTACCAGGAGGTTTTGTTTCTATCGATGAGGATATTGATGCGGCTGCGGTTAGCATTCTGCAGGGAAGGACTGGGCTAAAAGGTATTTTTTTAAGACAATTTGCAGCATTCGGATCAGTAAATAGAAATCAAGGTCATTTCAGTAATGAGGCTTTAGCTCATTTTGGAATCTCTCCAGCCGAAGAAAAATGGTATACGAGCCGGTTTGTAACTATAGGATATTATGCCTTGGTCAATTTTTCAAAAGCAATTCCGCAGGTTGATAATCCAAGCGAAACGGTAGAGTGGGTGGATCATCATGAAGTTCCCGAATTGATTCTTGATCACCGGGCTATTCTGGATAAAGCATTAGAAACTTTAAGAACCGAACTGAATTTGATGCCTGTAGGCTATAATCTGCTTCCGGAGAAGTTCACTATACCCGAACTTCAAAAATTATACGAAACTATTCTAGGCAGAAGACTTGACCGCCGAAATTTTCTTCGAAAAATTACAGCCATAGGTATATTGACCAAACTCGAAGAAAAAAAGAGCAATGTAGCCCATAAGGCACCAAATTTATACCGTTTTGACAAAGACAAATACGAAGAAGTATTGAAAAATGGTCTTACTCAAGGATGGTAATTGAATTTCAATTTTTAGAACAATTTTAAAAAATTAAGGATCAAGAACAAAACCTGGGGAGGAATGTCAAAATAAAATCAGAAATTTGTAGTCTAAGAATTATATATGACTC
>NZ_JBDLZZ010000020.1:0-69531 GCF_040049115.1 Flavobacterium aestuarii | reverse complement strand
TCCAAAAGCATCAGCCAGGTGGTTGGAGTCGCCTGCAGAAAACTGATGTTCTTCTTTTTTATCAGTTCCAGCAGCAGCCTTCCATCTCTGGCGGTTTCATGATCGGCCAGCACCAGCGCTGCCCCTTTTATAAGCGGCAGATATAATTCAAGGCCTGCAATATCAAACGAGATCGTGGTTATCGAAAGCAGCCTGTCATTTTCGTTAATGCCTGGCTGCTGAGCCATGCTGCAAAGAAAATTGACCAGATTTTTATGAGTAATGGGAACACCCTTGGGATTACCCGTAGAGCCCGAAGTGTAAAGTATATAAGCTAAATCATCGGGAGTGACAGAATAAGAAACCGGAATGTCCGAAAATTGATGCAATGAGTCCATTGCATCTTCTATAAAAAGAGTATGCGGCCATTGCGGCAGGACTCCTGCTAATGTCTTGCTGGTTAATAAGACTTTGGCACGGGAATCAATAAGCATGAACTCCAAACGGCTTTTTGGATATTCGGGATCCAATGGCAGATAAGCCGCTCCGCATTGCAAAATAGCAAGCAGCGTATAGAGCAGTTCTGGACTGCGAGGAAAAGAAACAGCAATAAAATCACCAGATTGAATGCCTTGTGCTTTTAAGCAATGTGCAAGCTGGTTTACTTTTTTATGTAATTCAGAATATGTACTTGTCGAATCATTAAATTCTAAAGCTATATTATCTGGCGTAATTACCGCTTGTTTTCTTAGCAATTCGGTCAAGGTCACATCTGGATATGAAATTTCAGTACTATTTACCAGGCTGTACGCAGATAAATAATTATCTCCAATGATGTCTGCCAAGAAAGTGTCAGGATTTGATATGAGTTTATGAATTATCTCTTCAAATGCCGTCATCATCAAAATTATCGTTTCTTTCTTAAATAGAGATGTATTATAAGTACAGTGAAATGAAGATCCTTTTTTAGTTTTAAAAGCATGAATCTGAATTTCGAATGATCCGTATTGCCGAGGATTAATGTTATATTCATGAATAAGTCCTTTGAATGCAAAATCACTTTCAATATCCCGATTTAAATCAACAGTAAGTACAACTGGTATTAAAGGAATTCTCGAAGGATCACGGGCAATGGCAAAACTTTTGAGAAGATGCCCGAAACTGACCTGCTGATGTTCATAAGCATCAAAGAACTGAAGATTTTTTTGTTTTAAGTGTTCAATAAAACTAATATTTGGATTAATTATGCTGCGCATGGGAAGCATATTTACACAATTACCTATTAATTGTTTCATATCGTACAAAGTATTTCCTGAAAAAGGAAACCCTATTACTAAATCACTTTGACCGGTAAATTTGGACAAAAAGACCTCAAAAGCAGCAAACAAAGTTGACGTCAAACTGCTGCCGGCACGTATTCCGATATCTTTTAATGAGTTTATAATAGAATCTTCTAGCGGAAAATCAAGGCAATGACTGTTATATGTTCGTAATGATGGTCTTAAATTATCTATTGGCAATTCAACAACAGGAACCGAATCTTTGTAAACAGAAAGCCAGAAATCGTCCAAAGTTTGATATTCGCTGCTATCCATAAACGAATTTACCTTCTTGGCATAGTCGCTGAATCGTTCTGGCTTTGGCAAGTCTGGTTCCCTATTTTCAATGTATGCAGAATAAAGCTGACCGAGTTCTTGAAATATTATCTTAAAACTTACTCCATCAACTATTATATGATGGAATGTCAGAGTCAGCATATACTCAAAATCCTCAATTTTAATCAGGCTGACTTTAAATAAGGGATCGTTGACAAAATCAAAAATAAAATTAACTTCTTCATGCGCTAAAGTTTTTATCGCATTATCTTTTTCGGCAGCTGTCAGATTTGAAATATCAATAGTAGCAATCTCTATAGTACGATCATTGTAAATACACAAAAAGCGGCCATCTGGACTGAAATTCGCTCTCAAACATTCATGGCGCTTCACCAAAGTTTTCACCGCATACTCAAGTGAATCAACAACTAAGCTGCCTTGTAATTTGATAGAGACTGACAGGTTATAAGCTCTGCTGGCATCATTGCCTCCAAAAATACAATCTGTCCAGATTTCCAGCTGCGAATTTGTCGAATAAATTACTCGTTCAATTTCAGATGAAAACGGATTAAAATGAGTTTCGGTTTCGACTTGTATTTGAGATTGATTTTTCATTATCCTATGTTTAAAAAATGTAATTGTACAGTTCTATAATTGACCGTTTAAAGCAATATCAATTTAATTTTTACCAATTATTCTAAATTTTTAATCTTCGTAAATTTTCCAATCTGATTAACATCTTCTATAAACCATGCGGGATTTCCTTCTTCATCTCTTCCTAATTTACTGCCAGGAACAGGAGGTTCATTTGCCATTATGGTATATTTTTTTGCTGAGATGTTATTCTCTACTAACTTTTCACTATCAATCTTTTTAACATCAACTGGCTTTTCAAGTTTAAGAGATCCATTAGTTTTAGCATGGCTGCCATTATGTAATTTTGCTGAATCTAAAGACTCTGTTTTTGGACATTCCAATGAAATGTTTTTATTTAGAGATGCATTTTGATCGTTTTGGAGCTGACTTATCTTATTATTTAAAAACTGAATTTGTTCAGCAATCTGTTCCAGTGAAATCTGCTGCTGGTTTGATATTAAATGCTGATTCTTTGATTCTGTAATTGTATCTGGAACCACTTCATTCTTTTCATCAAGACCAACAGAGTTGTCTTGAGGAAGATTAAGATCAATATAATCTGCTAACAGCGATGGCGTTGTAAGTCTTTCATTCAATTGTCTAAAGGTAATTGGTACATCAAACTCTTTTTTCAATCTTGCGGATAATTGCGTAAGAGACAAAGAATCTAAGCCTAGTTCTAAAAATGTATTAGAAACTGAATCTGGATCATATGTTATACCTGATCCATTTTTTATAATTTCAGATATCTTAAAAAGAATAGAAACTTTTCTTGAATCATTTTTTTTGATGCTTTTCTCCTCTTTTTCTACTGGATCCGCAGCAATATTTGAAACTTGAGGCATATTGGTAATTGATTTTTTTTGTACTTCCCTCGTTTCTATGTTTAGAGGTTCAATCCAGCAGGGCTTACGATCGAAAACATAACCCGGCAGATTGATTTTTTGTCTTTGCTGCTGCTTATAAAAAGAATTCCAGTCAGGATTTACACCTCTGCTCCACAGTTCACCTAAAGTATTTAACAAAGTTGCGTATTCATTTTCTTTCTCTTCCTTAGGCAAAGTCAAACTTGGAAAAGCAGCAATGATTTTGCCTGCTGCCTGCTGACGAGCTAAGGTGGTTAATGTTTGTCCAGGTCCTGCTTCTAATAATATACAATCATCTAATTCAAATGCTGTATTCATGGCATCTGCAAACCTTACCGTATTTTTTAAATGGTTAACCCAATAAATTGGGTCTGTGGCTTCAAGATCTGTAAGCCAAGTTCCTGATACCGTTGAAATAATAGGCAAGCGAGGAATATTTAATTTAATTTTTTCTAACTCATCTTTGAAAGAATCTAAAATTGGATCCATCATGAAAGAGTGAAAAGCATGGCTTGTAAAAAGCATTTTATTAGGAACATCCTGTAAATCAAGACTGTGATTAAAACTTTCGATATCTTGTCTGGTACCTGAAACAACACAAAACTGATTTGAATTTATCGCCGCAACAGAAAGTGTATCAGGAAGTAATTCGTGTAACTTTTCAATTGGCACGCGAACCGCAAGCATAGAACCTCCAGGAAGTTCGCTTATTAACCGGCCTCTGACAGCAACTATGTGCAGCACATCTTTTAAATTCATGATTCCAGCTAAATGCGCTGCGGTAAATTCCCCAATACTATGACCGCAAAGAAAAGCTGGTTTTATTCCCCAGCTCATCCACAGCTGTGACAATGCATATTCTGTAACAAATAAAGCGGGCTGTGTCAATCGGGTATCTTTTAGAAGTCCTTCGGCTTGGCTCGAATTAATTTCCGGATAGATAATATGACGGATATCTAATTGTAAATCTTCCATCAAAAACGCAGCGCATTTGTCTATAGCCTCACGATACACTTTTTCGTTATCATAAAGTGTTTTGCCCATTTGCAGATATTGTGATCCTTGCCCAGGAAAAAGAAACCCCATTTCGCCTGGCATAATTTTCAATATTGAAGATTTAATATTTTTTGCCTTTAGAGAAATTATTTTTTCTGAAAGATCATCCGAAGGCTCAGTTATGACAAAGCTTCGATGGCTAAAATTATTCCGGGTTACATTTAATGAATACGCAATGTCGGCCAGAGCTATGTTTTTGGAAGTACTTATAAAATTGTCCAATGCTTTTTCATACCCTGATAAACTGTTTTGGTTTTTTGCGGACCACATTAATAACTGTAGCGGCCGTTTTGGACTAGCTTTTTTCTCTTCAAAAGGATATTCTTCGACAACGAGATGTACATTAGTTCCTCCAACACCAAACGAGCTGACTCCTGCTCTCAACAGTCCATCTGTTTCCCAATTGCGCAGTTTAGAGTTAACAAAAAACGGGCTGTTTTCAAAATCTATTACTGGATTAGGCTTATCAAATCCCAACGAAGGCGGTATAAGCTTATTGTTCATAGCCAAAATGGTTTTGATCAATCCTGCTACACCTGCTGCAGCCGTTAGATGCCCCATATTGCTTTTTATGGAGCCTATTGCGCAAAAACCTTTTTTTGACTGCTTGCCAAAAGCCATCTTAAGCCCTTCAATCTCAATAGGATCTCCAAGCGGAGTGGCCGTACCATGCGTCTCTACATAACTGATTGATTCTGGCAAAATTCGGGCGTCTTGTATTGCCTTCATAATCGCACCCGCCTGCCCCTCTGTGCTTGGAGCTGTAAAACTTCCCTTATTGCCCCCATCATTATTAATTCCAATTCCTTTAATGAGTCCATAAATTTTGTCCCCATCTTTTTGGGCTGCATCCAGGCTTTTTAACAAGACGACACCAGCCCCGTCACTGAAGACAGTTCCCTTTGCCGATGCATCAAAAGCGCGGCAATGCCCATCAGAACTCAGCATCGAACCCTCTTGATAAAGGTGTCCGCTAAAAATAGGAGCCGTTACACTAGACCCTCCAGCAAGTGCAACATCACACTGACCATTCCTGATTGCTTCGACCGCTTGTGCAATAGCCAGAAGCGAAGTTGAGCAAGCAGAATGGATACTTACTGCAGGTCCTTTTAAATCCAGATGGTAGGCAATCCTTGAGGATATATAATCTTTTTCATTTACCATTTCCACTTGAGCATATCCCACCTGGTCAAGTAATTCTTTATTTGGAAGTATATTGTTTCTGTAATAGGTATTAGTTCCAGTTCCTGCATATACCCCTATACTGCCTTTGTAGTGTTTGGGCAAATGTCCTGCCGACTCAAGAGCTTCCCACGCAATTTCTAAAAAAATACGCTGCTGTGGATCCATGGTTTCGGCGACTTTTGGATTTATTCCAAAAAAGTCTGCATCAAAAGTCTTTGCAGATGGCAAAATACCACGGGCTTTTACATACAGAGGATCATTGCGCAGAGATTCGGAAATACTAGGATCAATTTCTTCTGATGTGAAAAAAGAAGTTGTTTCCTTTCCTTCTTTTAAAATGTCCCATAATTCATCTATAGATTGTGCGCCTGGAAATCTTCCTGCCATACCAATAATAGCGACATCCCCTGATTGCCGTTCCGATTTTGGTTTTGAGAAACCTGAAAGACTAATCGATTTGTTATCTTCAGCTAAAAATTCAGATAAGGTGGCAATTGTAGGATATTGATAAATTTTTGTGACTGCAATATTCAGTCCAAGACGTTCTTTGATAGCAGTTGCCACACGCTGGGTTAAAATTGAATTTCCACCCATTTCAAAAAAATTATCATCTATTCCAATTAAAGGCAATTTTAGATGCTCCCTCCAGATTTCTTCGATATCTCTTTCTGGTTTTGTACGGGGTTTTCTAAAAACTGGTGCCGAATCCAATCTTATATATTCTGGTTTTGGGAGCCTTTCTTTATCTATTTTGCCATTTTTGGTAATAGGAAACTTATCAACCCACATAAAATTTGAAGGTATCATAAAATCTGGCAGAATAAATCTGAGATCTCTGCTCACTTCACTAGAATCCTGCTTATTTCCTTCGGATTCGAGATAGGCGACTAATCTTGGCTCGCCAAAATCTTTATTAACTAAAACAACTGTAGTTTTTATACTTGAAAGCGAAGCAATTGCCTTTTCGACTTCGCCCAATTCTATTCTATGCCCTCTTATTTTTACCTGCTGGTCAAAACGGCCTATATACTGCAAATCCCCATTGGGTAAAAATTTACCCAGATCGCCCGTTAAATATAATTTGCCTAAAGCATTTTCATCGAAGGTATTTATAATAAATTGTTTGTCTGTAAGTTCCTTTTGTTTTAAGTAACCTGATGAAACACCATCTCCTCCAATGGCTATTTCACCTGTTTCTCCAAAATCGACAGGTTTTCTATTATTGTCTAATAAATAAGCAAAAGTATTATCAATGGGCTTGCCAATAGTTATAACAGCATCATCTCTGGATATTTTTGAGATAAAGGACGCCACAGTAGTTTCAGTCGGACCATAAAGATTCCACAAATCACTGCATTTAGAAAGCAAATTATCTGCCAGGGATTTATGGAGGACTTCTCCGCCAGTAATAGCCTTTAGATTTAAGTATGTTTTCCATCCAGAATCCAGGAGAATCTGCCACAGACTCGGTGTTCCAGCAATTATTGATATTTTATTTTGTATAATTTTTTCCAATAATAAACCTCCATCTTTTATCAGATTTCTGTCAATAAACACAACACACGAACCACAAAGCAGCGAAACAAATACATCAAATACCATTGGGTCAAATGAAATAGATGTTACCGATAAAAATTTGTCGTTCTCCTGTATTGCCATTGATTTTTTCATCGAATAGCAAAAATTCACTACGTTGGCATGAGAAATCTGAACTCCTTTGGGCTTACCTGTAGAGCCCGAAGTATAAATTATATAAGCAATAGATTCGGGTAAGGTTTTAATCTGCAAAGGAGCTGATGAAAAATTATTTATTTCTGCAGATAATACTCCAATATCAATACATTTAATATTTTGAGAAATTGCTATTGAAGATCGGCTTATGAAAAATGAAGCATCCGAATCTAAAATGGCGTTATGAATCCGATTCTCAGGATATTCAGTATCCAGAGGCAAATATATTGCGCCGCATTGCAGGATAGCATATATAGTTATAATCAATTCGGGCGTGCGATCTATAGAAACAGCCACAATTTGTCCTGGACATAATCCTTGATCCAAAAAATAATTTGCCGTTTGATTAATTTTTTTTGCCAGTTCTCCATATCTAATCTGTTTATTCTCAAATTCGATAGCAATCGAATTAGGAAAAATTTCGGCCTGTTCTGAGAAAAGCTCGTGCAAAGTACTTTTTGGATAAGACATTTTCGTCCAGATTATATGATTATCTAAGCTATTACTGTCAGTTCTTTTCATTTTTTAGCAGATTAAAAAATTAAGGTTAAACTTAAAAAGCCTAATGTAAATGCAGCTTTACAGTTTATTGTACAAACGGGGAAACATTCTTTATTTACAATTACCTATCTGATCAATAAAATAGGCAGAAAGAGTTATAAAAATTATTATTTATATCGAAGGTCTACAAGCTAGCTTTATGTGCTATTATTCAATTAGTTAATCAAAAAAAGGAAAAATTTTTCACTAAAACTTGTATTTTCTGTATAAAGCTATTATTATCGATGAATAGCAGATTTTCAGATGATTAAGACAATTTATTATTTTATCAGAGGGAATTCCAAGAACACTTTCTAACACATTTTCGTACTTCAATTTTACTTCCGCAGAGAAATATGCGTATTTCTGCCTGAAATAATCGCTATTTTGGAAAGTAAGTGATTGTTTTATTATGATATTCCATTCGAAAATCAGAGTAATTTTTCAACAAAAGAATATCTTCATGAATAAAATTTTTAAATGCCTAAAAAAATAGATTTAATGTTCTTTTTTTTAACCATAAATATCTTTAAATCAACTATATATGTTATGTTTTAAAAAAGAATATTGCATTAAAATCATTAAATAATTATGAAATAAAGGAAATATTCAGGCCTATATTGAATATTGAATAAAAAGCTTGATAAGATACAATTAATGAAATCAAATATCGTTATTAAATTAAATGTCATGAAGTTCATTTTTAGTTTACAGAATATCTAAATTTTTAATTTTTATTATTTCAAGTATTACCTTATAATAAATTTTTTCATGATTTTTTCAGGCACTAAAAATGTGCGTATTAGCCCTTATAATATAAATAAAAACCTACTAAAACATTATATTTTGCGTAGTTTATCGAAAATACATGAAATTATTCGATTTTATTTTTTATTTAAAATAGTTTTGCGGCCGCATAATTTCAACTATTTAACATTCAATAAACTGTGAAGCATCTAAATCTTAAAATTATTAACCTGCTCATTATACTATTATTGTCTTTTTCTTTTAAAGGTATTAGTCAAAATACGCAAGCAGACTCGAATACCATTATGGAAACTATAATTGCATCGGGCAATAATGCAACTGGAAGTTCTGGTACAGTAACATATTCAATAGGACAAGTTTTCTATACTTACATTGGAGAATCAATTTACAATGTAGCGCAAGGAATACAGCACCAGGAAGCAAGCGAAAATTTAGGTACACCGGATAACATTGAACCTAAAGCAGAAATAATAATTTACCCAAATCCAACATCAGATTTTGTTAACGTAAACATGAAAGGATTAGAGTTAGAAAAAGGAACTCAATCTTATCAGCTTTATGATATTCAGGGAAGGCTTTTAAAACAAAACAAAATTAGTCAGGATGAAACTCAGATTAATTTAAGTGGTCTTACTCCATCATTGTATATGCTTCGAGTAAATATAAATAACAAAGTTTCGAAAACATTTAAAATATTAAAAAAATAAAATAATGAAACTTGCACTTACCTTACTATTATTTGTGACTGTATCACTAAAAGTCTTTTCGCAGTCACCAGAAAAAATGAGCTATCAGGCAATTATCCGCGCGCAAGACAATAGCTTAGTAACGAATTCGAACATCAGCCTTAAAATTATTGTGCATCAAGGTTCAGCCAATGGCACTAAAATTTATCAGGAAACCCACTCGGTAGTTACAAACAATAACGGTCTGGTTTCCCTGGAAATTGGAACAGGAACAAATGTTACAGGAAATTTCAGCACTATTACTTGGGAAAAGGGACCTTTTTTTATAGAAACCCAAGTAGATGTTAATGGCGGGATTAACTATAATATTATCGGAATTACACAATTGCTGAGTGTACCTTATGCATTACATGCAAAAACAGCTGAAAGAATAGTTGGCACAAGCAGCACTGCAGCTCCCCGGGCAGCGATAATTTCATTTACTGCAGCCAGAAACATTGCCAATACAGATATAAATAATACTATAGAATGTACAGCGTCGGCTACACTAACGCTGACTTCCGGGTTTGACTCTATGGCAGTCGGTGATACTGTTAATTTAGAAGCGCATAATGGGGCGGTACTTACAATACAAGCATCTTCGGGCGTGACGATAAACTATACTGCTGCTGGTACAGCCAAGTTTACCAGCGCTACTGGAAATGTCCGATTTGGCATGCTGAGAAAAACAGGTTTAAATTCCTATATCATATCAGGGCAATGAAAAATCTAATCTTCTTTCTGTTCTTTTCAACTGCAGTTTTTTCGCAAAACTACCAGTATTCTATTGAAGAAGCTCAAGTTAAACCTCCAGTTGATAATGGGACAAACAATCAGCTGGAAGAAATTGAATATTTTAAGGCTTATTTATTACCGATTGCCCAAAAAGGAACAATACAAGCGGCTTTAGATAAATATGGCTCTATAAGATTAGAGAAAGGAGATTACTCTGGAGTTGATATCATAATGAAAAATGGGCAGAAACTATACGGACACCCCTCATTGACAAAAGTTTCTAATATAACGATAGAAGCAGGAAGCAGTAATGTGCGTTTAGAAAATTTATTCCCATCAGATAAATTCATTACTATTCAGTCAGGAGGCATTATTTCGGGATGTGTTTTCAAAACAATTAAATGGGCTACTTTACGCGCTACAAATGTAATGTTTGTGGGTAATTCAATTATAGACTTTGGAGGACCAATACGAATCGACTGCAGCCAGTCTGGTTATTTTAGGAATAACAAAATAATTAAACATCAGACAGGAACGGTTTCCAATCTCCTTGTAATGAAAGGAAACAATACCACGCCTAGCTACGGAAATGTCCATTTACACACTAATTTTTTAACACCTCATGGTGATACTACAGACCTTGACGGCCTGCAGGCTGCCACCTTTGTTGGACTGGACGCTGAGGGATGGAATCTTTTGAAAGAAGGAACAAAAGCAATGTTTTCGGCAAAAAACATGGGAAATGTAAAAATCACCGATTTTGGCGGAGGCAGCTATGAAACTGATCCAACCCCATCCTATGACATTGATGCCAATAATGTTCTCTTCTACAACAAATTCTTAAGGACTCCGACTGATGTTTTATCAGCAAAAGCAAATATGTTTTTAGTATTCGGGGCAGGAAATTATACTAGAAAATCTGGAACAGTAACAGGGTTTGACCTTTTGGCAAATCTAGATGCAAGCAACGCAATAAAATATAATGGAGCTGCCCAAACGGCTGCTATTAAAGATAATACCATAATAACTGCACTTTCAAATACTATTAAAGAGACTCCACACAATCCGTGGACTAGAACAAGCTGGGAAACACTACCCGATCCATTAGGTCCAGACTGGAAAAAAAACAGAGAAAACAAAGCAGATCAGACTAAATATATTCAGGATTTAATAGATACGAAAGGCATTGCTGAATTGCCAGCTGGATTTTTTTATATAAAAAGCACTTTAAAGCTTCCTATAGATTCCAAACATGGAATTATTGGCCAGGGAACAGGCAAAACCGTTATTGTGGGCTTAACTGATGATTTTCCCCTGATTTCTCTTACGGGTGGGCAGGATACTAACTTTACACTGGCAAATTTGACACTTCAAGGAGGCAGTGTAGGCGTTTATTCGTCGCAGGACTTTGGAACACAGCACATGGCTATGCAGAAAATGAAGTTTGTAATATTCAGGGATCAAACATATGGGATACAATTAAAAAGAATAAGAGGATTTGACAACAATTTTCTTGAAAACCTGGGCTTTGTAAATTGTAAAATTGGTTTTTTCCAAGATCCCCTTTATCCATGGGCAAACGACAATGATACTTCAAGTTTTGTAGATAAAACTATGTTTTATAAAAATCAATTCATCAATTGTGGCATGGCAGTTTCAATGAGAGCAACCAGAGCAGATAATTTAAATGCATGGGTAGATTGCAAATTTGACAGTAATGAAACCGCTTTAAATATTTCGGCACAGAATTATGCAATCGCTGCTAACTGCGATTTTACTAACAATAGAGGATCTCTTCCTAGTGGCAGTGTGGGCGATTATACCTATAAGGAAAATGCAGTCATAAATGGTGATTTAAGCTACTATTCCTGTAATTTCAAAAATAATAGCGCAGCTTTTGTATTCAATTCTAAGAGCAGCACTATGGAAGGCTGTAATTTACTTGATAACATTACAGTATTTGCTAATACAATATATTATGAAGAAAATCATAATATAATAAATTCAACCGTAAATGGACGACTTGGAGGTGCAACAGTTAAGACCCACGGAATATTTGTAAATAGCACTTTTTCAAATTATCCTGAATACAGTAAATTATTAGTGAATTTGAAAGAAAATGTGCCAACGGCAATCCTTGATGAAAAGTCCAATCCTTATCCCCAGATATTAGTTACCCATTAAATTCATATATAAGCAGTTAAACTGCAAATCACACAAAATTCAGATTAATTTGACTTAATCTGAATTTTGCATTTAAATAGCTCCCTCCTCGCCTATCGCATTGTTTTTATTCTCTCAGGGTTATTCTAGAAAGTTTAAAACCTGAATCAGATTTTATTAATTGGCTATAAATATGCTTCCTCTTTGTGCTTGATTCAGTTTTGTTTTAACAAGATTCAAGCTCTGGAAGAGTGTAATATTTATAGAAAAAACAAATATTACATGATCTGAGTTCCATTACTGCGAAATACAGTATTAATAGAACTCAGGTTTTAAACAGGATTTAATAAAACACAGTTTTGCAAGTGAATTATTTCCTTAGTATTTATATCCAAAAAAACTTCAAAAAAAAAGTGCAGTTTGGATTCCTAAAAATATATAATAAAGCATTATCAAACGACTATATAAACCTTTTCTTTCAATAATATAAGTATCTGATAGCCATTAAATTAATATATTGTATTTAATCGGTTTTTAAAATCCTTTGGACAGATTTATTATTAAAATTTGAAAACCTTGTATAATTTTAACTTGAAATTTAAAAGAGTTTTAATCCGTTAAATAGTTATTAAAATAACCATTTTTAAAACCGGCGGCATAAAAGGAATTATTCACTCATAGTTTTCATACTAGTAAATGAATTAAAAATCAAGTCAAAAATTCAAATGTAAATTATTTATATTCTTTGTTTTTATGAAATATAGTGTATACGAAAATATTAGAAAGATAAGGGAATTAAAGAATTTAACTAGAGAATATGTAGCGGCTGAATTGAAAATGAGCACCAGCGGCTATGGCAAAATTGAAAGAGGAGATGTAGATTTAACTGTTTCAAAATTAGTTGAAATATCAAAAGTTTTAGAGGTTTCAACTGAATTTATTTTCAAGTTCGATGTTTCTTATTTTTTTAATGAGACAAAATAGAACCATCTTAAAAGACTAAATTTAAATGTAATACTAAAAAATAGGACTATGGAAAATTACTATTCAAAAATTAAAGAGTATCGATTACAGAACAACCATACTCTGGAATATATAGCGATTCAAATGGAAATTAGTATAAAAAATTATGAAAATATTGAAAAAGGTATCGTTGATCTTAAATTATCAAAACTGGATAGATTAGTAAAGATTCTGGGAGTTAAAAAAAGCGAGCTTTTTAAATTAGAGAATTAATTTTTCAGGAAACAGCATTTTGATTGCTTTAAAAATGAGAAGCCAAATTTCTGATTTCCTGAAAAATATAATTTTCTTTATTTATGTTTTACTTTTAAAACAAACCCCAAAGATTCTAAAATTAAAACATAATGCGTTTTTGTAATATCTTTTACGACAGCATTCTGATCACAAAAAGGCCCAGAATTCAAGTGTATTTTATCTCCAATCTGATACTGCATAACAGATATTTCTTTGGCGGTATCTCCAGATTTAAGCCATTCTTTGATAGTCTCAATTTCATGATCTCTTACAATAGCATGTTTCCCCAGCCAAAACAAATACCTTAAAACTCCTGGAGAATTAAATACTAAGTTTCTATCTTTTTGTGCTAACTGCACAAAAATATAATGATCAAATAATGGTACTTCGACCTTTATTTTCCTGTCGGATCTTTGTTTAACTTTTTGGATTAAGGGACAATAACAATTCACTCCAAATTTAATTAATTGCTCTGAGGCTCTTTTTTCCCATTTAGGTTTTGTGTAAACTACATACCATTTCATAATCCTGTTTTTTTTAGTTCATATTTACTTAAGTTACATTTCAAATTAACCTTTGTCAATCATCATACAATTGCTGTAGATAGATTTTTTAAAGCTTAATTTTTCAGCACATATATTATTATACTAAACTCATTGTAAGAACATTGTTTCTTTAGTCAAAGAAAAATTGATTCAAAAAACATTTAAGGGTTTATCATTGTAAAATTAAATTCATGATATAATATCTGTTCACTATTTTAATATTTTTATTTCCTGATTTAGGACTTTTAGCTACTAAAATTGTGTTTTACATTGTTATAACTGCTATAATTTTATCATTATTATCATTGTTGAGTTTCTGATGATAGTGATTTGAATTTCATGATCTTTTTTAGCCTTGGGATTTAAATCATTTGAAGCAAGCCAGAAATGATTTTTTAATTTTTTACCCTTTATTTTTTTCTTTTTTGGATAGTTAAAATGTAACTATTCACGGGGAACCCTTATTCAAATTCTAAAAAAATCAACGAAGCCTGCTGATTCATGGCTTTGAATTTAATCTGCAATTACACAAAACTTTATTAACCTAAAAACATAATCCAATGAAAATAGGAATAACCTTTAGTGCTTTTGATTTGCTGCATGCAGGACATGTAAAAATGCTTGAAGAAGCAAAGCAAAACTGTGATTATTTAATTGTGGGGCTTCAAACGGATCCAACCATAGATCGACCCACAAAAAACAAACCTACTCAGACTGTTGTTGAACGCTATATACAATTAAAGGCGTGCAAGTTTGTTGATGAAGTAGTTCCTTATGCTACAGAGCAAGATTTAGAGGATATATTAAAATCTTTTACAATTCATTTGCGAATCGTGGGAGACGAATATAAAAATAGAGATTTTACAGGACGCACTTATTGTGAGGAAAAAGGAATTCAATTGTATTTTAATACTAGAGATCATCGATTTTCCAGTACCTGTTTGCGTCAGGAAGTATACCAAAAAGAACTTTTGAAAGTCATTTAGCCCTTTCTGGCGGTACCTAATGTGATAAAAAGCACCCGGATTTATTGATTTGTCTTATTAAAAATACAATTTAATATAGTGATTTGTAAAAATTAGTTTGAAGTTCCGATGTCAAAAGAAAAAATAATGATTACTTCTGAAGAATTTGATTTAGCTATGCAGCTTATCGCAAATTATAAATTGCAGTTAGATAACCAATTAAAAGATGCCCTGAATAAAGATCAAAAAATCAATATTCAGGGGGATATAAAAGAAAATACTTTTAGAGTCCTTCAGAAATATTATCAGATGTATTATGCCATGACACTTCACTGGGAAGATTTAAAAGCGATGGACAGGCATCTATTGGAGACTATTGATTATGACAAGATAAAGCTTTTAAAGGGACACGAGCATATGTCATTGCAGCTCCTCAAGAAGCTGATGATTTCTCATTCAATTATTGACAAAAAGGATTTGTAAAGAACGTACAGAGACAATCTATCTTATTGTGATTAATCAATTTTATCAATCCCCGCTGCAGTTTTTTAAACAGCCAAAATTACTGATACAATTTAAAAATGCAATAGTTTAATCTTATCAAAAACAAATGGTTATATTCCAGTAAATCAAATCAGATTTAAACATTTCATAAAAATAAACAAAGCCCACATGATTGATAAAAATTCGATAATTTATATTGCTGGACACAATGGAATGGCTGGAAGTGCCATATGGAGAACTTTGACTGCAAAAGGATATTCTAACCTTATCGGAGCATCAAGCAGAGAATTGGATTTAAGAAAACAAAAAGCAGTCCGTGACTACCTGCGCAAAACAAAACCTGATGTTATTATAGACGCTGCCGCAAAAGTAGGCGGTATTCTGGCAAATAGAGACTTTCCATATCAATTTTTGATGGAAAATATGCAAATTCAAAATAACCTGATCAGTGAAGCGCATCGATTAGGTGCCGATAAATTTATTTTTTTAGGAAGCTCATGTATTTATCCAAAATTAGCACCTCAGCCATTAAAAGAAGAATACTTATTAACAGCTCCTTTGGAACCAACGAACGAATGGTATGCATTGGCAAAAATAACCGGTATCAAATTATGCGAAGCCATACGTAAACAGTTCAATAAAGATTTTGTGAGTTTGATGCCTACCAATTTATACGGTACCCACGACAATTTCGATTTGAATAGTTCGCATGTTTTGCCAGCCATGATCCGTAAATTCCATGAAGCCAAACAAAACAACAATGCCGTAGTAGTTCTTTGGGGAACTGGCACACCCATGCGAGAGTTTCTATTTGTAGATGATATGGCCGAGGCTGTAGTTTTTGCTTTAGAAAATCAGCTTCCTGACAATTTATACAACATAGGAACAGGAAAAGATCTGGCTATAAATAAATTAGCCTCCATAGTCCAGAAAATTGTTGGTCATACCGGGGAGATTATCTGGGATGATACCAAACCAGATGGAACACCAAGAAAATTAATGGATGTTTCAAAAATGAATAAGATAGGCTGGAAACACCAGACTGATTTAGAAGAAGGAATCGAGAGAACCTATAATTGGTTTTTAGAAAATATCGGCAGTTTCAAGCAAAAAGGCTTTTAACACAGTCTCAATTTATCAGTTTCCGAAAACTCTCAAAAAAACTTTTATTTTTTGCGCAATTGCGTGGCAATTCTTTGTGCCTTATAATCATAAAAAATCAATCGAATGAAAAAAACCGCCCTAATTACTGGAGTAACTGGACAAGACGGAGCCTATTTAAGTGAATTTTTATTAAAAAAAGGCTATAAAGTACATGGATTAAAAAGACGTACTTCATTATTCAATACAGACAGAATCGATCACATGTATCAAGATCCTCACATAGAAAACAGGAACTTCGTTTTACATTATGGTGATATGACTGACAGTACAAATCTGACACGTCTTATTCAGCAGATCCAGCCTGACGAAATTTATAATCTGGCTGCCATGAGTCATGTAGCTGTTTCATTTGAAACGCCAGAATATACAGGAAATGCCGATGGACTCGGAACTCTGCGCCTTTTGGAGGCAGTCCGGTTTTTAGGATTGGAAAAAAAAACCCGTATCTATCAAGCATCAACATCTGAATTATACGGCAAAGTGCAGGAAGTTCCTCAATCTGAAACCACTCCATTTTATCCCCGTTCTCCTTATGCGGTAGCCAAAATGTATGCTTACTGGATTACTGTAAATTATAGAGAAGCTTATGGCATATATGCCTGCAATGGTATATTGTTTAATCATGAATCTCCTATCCGGGGAGAAACTTTTGTGACACGCAAAATTACCAGAGCAGCTTCAAGAATCGCATTAGGCCTGCAGGATAAACTATATCTAGGCAATCTTGAAGCAAAACGTGACTGGGGTCATGCCAAAGATTATGTACGCATGATGTGGATGATTCTGCAGGCTGATACAGCTGAAGATTGGGTAATTGCTACAGGAATTTCTACTCCTGTGCGTGAATTTGTAAGAATGAGTTTTGCCGAAGTAGGCATAACACTGGAATTTAAAGGGGAAGGAATAGATGAAAAAGGCTATATAATATCCTGTAATAATCCAAATTATCAACTGCCGATAGGCAAAGAAGTACTAGCAGTAGACCCAAAATACTTCAGGCCAACGGAGGTCGATTTACTAATTGGCAATCCTGCCAAAGCCAAGACCAAATTAGGCTGGAAATGCAAATATGATTTAGCCGCGCTGGTGAAAGACATGATGCAGGCGGATTTAAAACTAATGCAGAAAGATCAGTATTTAAAAGAGGGCGGCTATACAACTTTAAATTATTTTGAGTAATCAAAAAGGCAAGCAGTCAAAAAAAAGAAACACCTCACAAAAAATATTGAATATGAAGATCCAAAATATCTGCTGTTTAGGAGCTGGGTATGTTGGCGGCCCTACAATGTCTGTCATCGCGTATAAATGCCCCGAAATCAAAGTGACTGTTGTCGATTTAAATCAAGAGCGGATTGATGCTTGGAATGATGAAAATCTAGATAACTTACCCGTTTATGAACCAGGACTTGCTGATGTGGTCCGAGAAGCAAGAGGCCGGAATTTATTTTTCTCTACTGATGTAGAGAATGCAATCGAGATTGCAGATATGATTTTTATAGCAGTAAATACTCCCACCAAAACCTATGGTGAAGGCAAAGGAATGGCGGCCGATCTTAAGTTTGTTGAATTGTGTGCCAGACAAATAGCCCGCATAGCAAAAAACGATAAAATTATAGTTGAAAAATCTACTCTTCCGGTACGAACCGCTGAAACACTGCAGACAATTTTGGACAGCACTGGCAATGGGGTGCATTTTGAAGTCCTGTCGAATCCAGAATTTTTAGCAGAAGGAACCGCCATCGAAGATTTATTTAATGCTGACCGTGTTTTGATTGGCGGCAAGCAAACAGAAAGCGGTCAGAAAGCAATACAGGCTCTGGTTGATATTTATGCACATTGGTTAACACCAAAACAGATTTTAACTACAAATGTATGGTCTTCGGAATTGTCTAAATTGACTGCCAATGCTTTTTTGGCCCAGAGAATTTCTTCGATTAATGCTTTATCTGCTTTGTGCGAAGCTACCGAAGCCGATGTTGATGAAGTAGCAAATGCCATAGGAACCGATAGCCGTATAGGCCCTAAGTTTCTGAAAGCCTCGGTAGGATTTGGCGGATCATGCTTTCAAAAAGATATTTTGAATCTGGTGTATCTCTGCCGTTATTTTAACTTACCTGAAGTGGCCAATTATTGGGAACAGGTAATTATCTTAAATGACTATCAAAAATACCGATTTGCAAAAAAAATTATAAGCTCTCTTTTTAATACCGTTAGCGGTAAAAAAATTGTATTCCTTGGCTGGGCTTTCAAAAAAGACACTAATGACACTCGCGAATCTGCAGCAATTTATGTGGCCGATCATTTGATAGAAGATGGTGCCGAAATCCATGTGTATGACCCGAAAGTCCCGGAAGCTAAGATTAAAGCCGACATGCGCTATCTATGGGAAATAAACGGGCTTTCAGAACATAAAACAGCTTCAAAACTGAAGCAGCTTTTTGTTTACAACAACCCCATGGAAGCACTTGACCAAGCACATGCCGTTGCCATTCTTACTGAATGGGACGAATTTAAAACTTATGATTGGAAAACTATTTATACCAATATGTACAAGCCCGCCTTTATACTAGATGGACGCAATATTCTGGACACAAAAAAATTAAGTGCCTTAGGATTTCAAATCAAGGGAATAGGCAAAGGATAATCAGGATGGGGCCTTTTTCAAGAAGGAAGATATTTTGCATAAAATTCGAATAAAAAAATACGACCGTTAAACTGCAATTCATTTGAAACTACGGTGAAATAAATAATAATTAATATGATTAAACCAGGTTTAGTTCGTTTTGCTCTAGCAAGTTTAGTGGTTTTATTTCATATTACTAAGTTTGTTTTTATAGGTCATCTGGCGGTTTATTGTTTCTTTATATTAAGCGGCTATTGGGTTTCTTTAATGTATGAAACAAAATATAGCAGAACCAGACAGCCATTGATGGTTTATTACTGCAGCAGGATTTTTCGGCTGCTGCCAGTTTATTACATGGTCAGTTTGTTAACTTTTATAATGCTTTTGTTCTTTGATCCTAAAACAATAGAAGCAATAAATTTTACATCAGCTGCCGGTATTGGTTTTGGGCTCGCAAATATTTTTATGCTGGGTTATAATCAGCTTGGTTTTGCTCCTTTAGTCCCAGCTTGGTCGTTAGATATCGAACTGCAGTTTTATTTGTTATTGCCAATCCTGATGCTATTGATGAAACAAAGAAAGGAAAGAATATTATTTATAGCTGCCGCTTTTTTTTTAACATTGGTGTTTTCGTTTTTATTACCAGAATTATTAATTAGCAAAACGATACTTAAATATTTAGTTTTTTTCCTGATAGGAATAGCAGTCTATAAGTCAAAAATAAATTTTAAACCCAAAATAGAACAAGGTTTCAATGCCTTATTTATTGTGGTTTTATTAATACATTATCTGGTTCCAGATTTATTTGCCTTAGTCAGAATAACGGATAGCAGTTACAATGAGGGTTTTAATATTATAACTGCTCTGATACTAATACCGCTGCTTGCCAATAGCGTACTAAGAAAAAGTGATTCCAGGGACATTTTGCTAGGTGGCATGTCATACGTTTTATATTTAAGCCATTGGATGTTTATAATACCGTATAATTATTATATAAAAGAGCTGACCAAAACAGAACGGATTCCCTATACATTAGCTTATCTATTGATAACTTATTTGTTTTCGCTGCTTCTATATCAATATTATGATATGCCACTAGACAGATTAAGGAAACAATGGGTTTCAAAGAAAATGTAAAACAGAGTTGAGTACTTTATTAATTAATCTTATTTTAAATCGAAGTATGCTAAATAGGATAAAGGAACATCCTCAGTATGATAAAGTACTGCAATGGGGAAAGTTAATAAGTATTACTGGCTCTGCACAAATTATTGTTCAAGGAGTAGGATTTGTAAGTGGTCTTTTGATTATACACTTGCTTCCAGTTCATGAATATGCATTGTACACGCTGTCTAATACTATGCTGGGAACCATGACGCTGCTTGCTGATGGCGGAATTGGTACAGGAGTATTATCGCAAGGTGGAAAAGTATGGCAGAATAAGGAAAAACTAGGAGTAATCTTGGCTACTGGTCTCAATTTACGGCGGAAATTTGCCATCGGAAGCCTTCTTTTTGCAATTCCTTTGTTAATTTATCTGCTGTTGCGGAATGGCGCCAGCTGGTTAGCAGCTATTTTAATCGTAACATCTTTGATTCCTGCGTTTTTTGCTGCTTTGTCTGATTCATTGCTGGAAATTTTTCCGAAACTTCATCAGGATATACTTCCTTTGCAAAAGAATCAAATAATGGTAGGGTTTGGACGGCTCATCCTTACCGGCTTGACAATTTTTATTTTTCCGTGGACGTTTGTCGCTATTTTAGCAGGCGGAATTCCAAGAATTTATGGGAATATAAAATTGCGGAAAATTGCCGAAAATTTTGTTGACAATAATCAGACAACCGATCCGGTTATAGAAAAGGAAATTCTCTCCGTTGTCAAGCGAGTATTGCCTGGCGCAATCTATTATTGCCTATCGGGACAGATTACTGTTTGGCTCATTTCAATATTTGGAAATGCTACAACGGTTGCTCAAGTTGGTGCATTAGGAAGAGTATCTGTATTATTAGGATTATTTGCCACGCTGTTTTCTACGTTATTGGTACCCCGTTTTGCACGGCAGAAAAATGAATACAAAGTCTTGCTAAACCAGTTTATATTAAATGTTTTAATTCTGCTGATAATATGCTTGTTTCTTGTTTTAGGAATCTCTTTCTTTTCGTCACAATTTCTATGGATATTAGGCAATAATTATAGAGGTCTAGACGCAGCTCTTGTTCTAAATGTAATTGGCAGCTGCTTAGGATTAATCACAGGTTTATTATTTTCTCTCAGCTCAAGCCGAGGATGGCTTATTAATCCATACATATATATTTTAACCAATTTACTCTGTATCATAATTGGCATTTTCACTTTTGATATTTCAAGCTTGATTGGTGTTTTGCGCTTCAACATATTTATTTCTGTGGTTCAAGCAGTAATATATGCATTCTACACATTATTAAAAATATATAAGTTAAGATCAATTTAGTGTTACCAATTTTTAATATTCATAATATGATTACTCCATTAGTATCCGTTTGCATCCCCGTTTACAATGCCGAAAAGTATATTGAAGAGACCGTAAATTGTTTTCTGCTGCAAACTTATATCAACATTGAAGTAATCATACAAGATGATTTTTCGACTGATGGAACATGGGAAATACTCAACAGTTTATTTCATGGGATGCCTAAAGTAAAATTATTTAGAAACGAAAAGAATCTTGGAATCGGGCCTAATTGGAATAATGCCTACAATCATGCCACAGGCGAATATATTGTTATTGCAAATGCCGATGATATTCATGAAAATACATTTATTGAGAAAGGTGTAGATAAATTATCTGACGTCAATATAGATTTCATTTCATTTAAATACAAAATGCTTTTTGAAAAAACGGGTGTAAAAAAATATACTCTAAAAAATGAATTTATTACATCTGGATATGTTGAAAATGCCTTTGAAAAAATTGCATTTGAAAATCCTTTTCATATAATTTTTACAATTTTCAGAAAAAAAATTTTAGATGAAATCAAATGCAATGGCAAGCTGTTTTTAGACACCCAGATTTGTGATGCTGAATTAATGCTGCGGTACTCCGAAAACAGAAATCTGTATTACTGCGATGAAGTGATTGGATATTACAGAATTCATGAAACTAACAATTCCACCATTCCGCTTGGAGAATTAAAAAGTTATTATAATGATGTCCTCCCTATCTGGCATGCCAGACTCACTAAAAAATTTGGCTTTAAATTCAGAAAGGGGATTTTAATGGGCGCAATTTATTATTTCAAATCAGCTGTTAAAGGCAGAAGCCCTTGGAATTACAAACTATTTTTTAACATGCTCCGATTCACAATAGCTTGATTTAATGAAAATCAGAAACATAATATCCGAATTCAGATTGTACCTCTGCAATCATATAATAGCACATATTCCCAGCCATACAATACGCTTGCTGTATTACCGCAGGATTATGGGTTTCAGTATTGGCAAAGGAAGCTCAATTTATATGAATTGCAGATTTGATTCGGCCAAAGGTTTAGAAATGGGTACTGACTCTGTTATAAATGGAGGCTGCAGAATTGATACCAGAGGCAATGTAAAAATAGGGAGCAATGTGTCCATCTCTGAAGATGTTATTATTTTAACTGCCGATCACGATGAATTATTTGATATCGCTCAACCCCGTGACAAAATGGTAATACTGCATGATTATGTATGGATAGGAACCAGAGCTATGATATTGCCAGGCACTGTAATAGCTTTTGGTGCTGTTGTTGCTGCCTCGGCTACTGTTACAAAAGATGTAGCCACCTGTAATGTCGTCGCTGGGATTCCTGCAAAATTCATTAAAATGAGAGCCAATAACTTTGATTATAGCGGAAAATACAGAAGGTTATTTCAATAAATTTTGAAAATTTTACAACTGATCAAATAATTTTGAAAAAAATGAAACAGCCTATTTTAGCCATATTAAGAGTCAAAATTAGATTTTATGCACAATTGCTAAGAGTCTTATATCTTAAAACATTAGGCCTTCAAGTAAATAAGGGCTGCTTAATTGGAAAAATTGAATGTGACTGGCCATCTAAAATAAGAATGGGAATAAACTGTGAACTGCGCGATTATATTTTATTTTGGTTTAAAGATCCTTTTAATTCAGACAATTACATAAAAATTGGCGACAGGACTTTTATTGGCAGAAATTGTGAGTTTAATTGTAATTCTAAGATCATAATTGGAAAAGATGTTTTAATTGCAAGCAATACGATTTTTGTTGATAATAATCATCAGATTAAAAAAGATATAAAAATAGCCAGCCAATCAGTCAGTATCGCTAATATCATAATCGAGGATGATGTATGGATAGGAACCGGGTGCATAATACTTATGGGAGTTACCATTGGAAAAGGAGCAGTTGTTGGAGCTGGTGCAGTTGTTGTACAATCGATACCTGCTTATGAGATATGGGGTGGAGTGCCTGCTAAAAAAATTGGCGAAAGAACGGGCTCAATACTGCAAACAAAGTCATTTACAATACACTCTAAAATATAGACAGCCAGATTAAATGGAGATTGTTACAACACTTTACGAAGGACATTATGAAAAAGGCGTAGGAGCTCTGGTTAATTCTTTGGTTCAATCCTCTTTTAAAGGGAAAATTTATATTGGATACAGGGGAAATCTGCCTTCATGGATCTGTCAATTGGACAAAACAGATCAAAATTTTAAGATAGGAAATGATGTTCAGTTAATTTTTGTGCTGCTGCATGTTGATATGCATTTTGGATATTACAAACCTTCCTTCATGAAAAAAGTCGCCGATGAAAACCCTGATGTTGCCAGCATATATTATTTTGACCCGGATATTGTTGTAAATGCACCTTGGAGCTTTATTTCCTCATGGACAAATATAGGAGTCTCGGTCTGTCTTGATAATTGTTTCCCTTTTGTACACCAAAACCATCCCTGGAGAAGAGAGTGGCAAAAACTCGCAAATCAGGAGACAAAAAGTGATTTAAATTACTATGTAAACAGTGGTTTTATTGGCCTGCATAGAGATAGTTTCAGATTATTAGACCGATGGATCTTGCTTACGGATAATTATAAAGCCATTGATGGAGATCTGTCCAGATTTGAAAAAGATGGTTTTCGTGCTTTTAAAGGAGATCAGGATTTGCTCAATGCAGCAATGACAATATCGCCAGATCTTACTTTTAGTATTATAGGAACTGAAGGAATGGGATTTACAGATCCTGCTTATTTGATTGCTCATGCTGTAGAAAGCACAAAACCATGGAAAAATAATTTCATTAAACAGATAATAGTAAAAGGCTCTAAACCTGGTACTGCAGCAAAAATGTTTTTTAACTACTGCCAGTCCCCTATCGAAATTTATACTAAATCACAATTGAAGATCAGAAAAATAGATATTAAGCTAGCTTCAATTCTAGGCAGAATATTGGGTTAAAACAATTATAATTGAATAGTGACTGAATTTTGGCAAAAAAAAAGCGTGAATGAAAATACTCTTTTTATGTGGCTCTTTAGAACCTGGTTTTGACGGTGTTGGTGATTATACCCGCCGATTGGCAGGAGAGCTGATCAGGGAAGAACACCAGGTATTTATTATAGCATTAAAGGATAACGGCAAGACTGTTATTACTGAAGAGCTTCAAGAATGTGAAGGCACAGCAGTAACTGTTTTACGTATACCGCATAATACCTCATCACAGCTTTGTTATAATACAGTAAAGCAAAACTTAGCAGTATTTAATCCAGAGTGGATAAGCCTGCAGTTTGTTCCTTATAGTTTTAACGCAAAAGGACTCCCCTTTTGGCTGCCATCTTTTTTAGAGAGATTAAAAGGAAAACACAAGTGGCATATCATGTTTCATGAATTATGGCTAGGAATAGACAAAGAATCATCATTCAAACACAAATGCATAGGCCGATTACAGCAGCTTATTATTAAAAAAATAGTTAATAAAACCAAAACACAATCTGTTAACACACAAAATCAATTATACCAGTTCTTCCTTCAATCTCATGATATAACCGCCGAAGTTTTACCCATTTGCGGCAATATACCTTTGACGGCGGTAAAGAAAGAAGCGACGGGATTTACTCAGTTTGTTTTGTTTGGGAGTATTCACTATGGAGCACCCTTCAAAGATTTTGTTAATGAGTTAATGAGTTTCAATACACTTGTTAAACCTTTAAAATTTATTTTCATTGGCAAAAACGGTGCCGAATTAAGTCACTATACCTCAATTCTCGAAGGTTATAATATTGCGTATGAAGTTCTGGGTATACAATCTGAAAATGTAATATCGCAAGTCCTTATAAATAGTGATTTCGGCATATCTACAACTCCTTATTTTCAGACAGAAAAAAGCGGTGTTTATGCAGCATATAGAGAGCATCAGATAAATACTATCAGTATTTCGCGCAATTGGACGCCAACAAAAGGACAATACGTAATCCCGCAGATTATTAAATATGAAAAAAATAATCTGAATATAATCCCGAAAAAAGTTGAAGTATTTGACTTGCATAGCATGGCAATGCAGTTTATTAATTCCATTTCCAAATCATGAAGTTACTTGTATCTCATCCAACTTTAAATGCAAATTCCAAAAATCTGGTAATTGGGTTATTAAATAACAGGCTGCTTTATAAATTGTTCACATCAATTGCAATATTTCCGGATCAGTTTTTATATAAACTGGGCGACAATCCAAAATTAAAAGATTTAAAAAGAAGGAGCTTAGATAAAACGTGGCAGCCTTATACCCGATCAAAATCTTTTTTTGAGTTTGGGCGTTTACTGGCTTCAAAACTGCATATAACGTATTTAATCAAACACGAAAAAGGCTTGTTCTGCATAGATAATGTTTATCAGAAGCACGAAAAATGGGTAGCAGCACATTTGGCTAAGGCAAAAAAAGAAGGATTATCAGCAGTGTATGGATACGAGGATGGTGCATTAACCACTTTTATAAAGGCCAAAAAATTAGGTCTTTACTGTATTTATGACTTGCCCATTGGTTATTGGAAAAGTGCCCGCCTATTACTGGAAAAAGAATTTGAACTTAATCCCGATTGGTCAAATACACTTACAGGTTTTAATGACTCTCAAGAAAAACTGCATAAAAAAGATCAAGAACTGGCCTTAGCCGATGTTATTTTTGTAGCCAGCAGTTTTACAAAAAAAACATTAGAAGAATATTCTGGAAAGTTACCCGAAATAAAAGTCGTCCCTTATGGTTTTCCAGAAGCCCATGAAAAAAAACATTATCAGCCGCTTGCAAATAGAAAACTTAAAATTGTATTTGTAGGCGGTTTATCCCAAAGAAAAGGGATTTCATATTTATTTGACGCTGTTGATGGATTAGAGGACAAAGTAGAATTAACGATTATAGGACATAAAGCAGTTGCTGATTGTACTGCAATGAACCAGGCCTTAGAAAAACATCTGTGGATTCCGTCAATGTCACATAACCAGGTATTGGCTTGCATGCGCGAAAATGATGTGCTGGTTTTTCCCTCGCTTTTTGAAGGATTTGGGCTGGTCATTACAGAGGCAATGTCCCAAGGAGTCCCTGTCATTACAACAGATCGTACGGCAGGTCCCGATTTAATAACCCATGGCAAAGATGGATGGATTGTTCCAGCAGGCTCTTCGGAAGCTATAAAGGAAGTATTGGAAAAGATATTTGAAATGCCGGCAATATTGCAGCAGTTCGGAACCGCCGCACAAAATAAAGCTCAAACCAGGCCGTGGTCAATTTATGGACAAGAAATGGCTGAGGCACTTGCATCGTTAAGGATTTCATAAACTATCGGAATAAATGTACATAACGAAAGAACATCTATCAGAACCTCAAACGTATAATTCCATAAAAACAGCTGTCTGGGCTTACTTTTTACTTTGGATTTTTGAAGGTGCTCTGCGCAAATGGATTTTGCCTGGCCTAGCGACACCTTTGCTAGTAGTACGTGATCCCATTGCCATATATATAATTCTAAGAGCTGTACAGTTAAAAGTAAATTTTATAAATCCCTATATCACCATTAGTGCGATTTTCACGCTATTAAGTCTAGCAATTACACTCACATTTGGGCATGGCAATCTTTTCGTTGGAATCTATGGAGCCCGGATTATGCTGCTGCATTTTCCATTGATTTTTATAATCGGACGGGTTTTTACCAAAGAGGATGTACTCCAGGCAGGACGAGTGCTTCTGGTGCTCAATATTGTGATGACAGTGATTGTCTATTTTCAATTTACAAGCCCACAGACAGCTTTTATTAATATTGGAGTTGGCGGCGAAGGCAGCGCAGGCTTCTCGGGTGCAATGGGATATAGCAGACCACCTGGCACATTCTCGTTTATTTCGGGATTAGCCAGTTTTTATACTGCTGTATCAGTTTTTATTTTTTATTTCTGGCTGTCAAAAGATTATTGTTCCAAAATTCTGCTTTATGCCAGTACTATTACTTTAGTAATTGCTTTGCCATTAACCATAAGCCGAGGGGCTGTTGTTGCTGTTATAATAGTAGGCTTATTTGCCGTAATCGCATCAATGACCTCTAACAAAATGATTATGAAATTAATAATCAGCACTATAATTTTTTATATAGTAATACTTGCTTTACAAGAGTATTCTGATTCATTTAAATTAAGTACCGAAGTATTTATGGATCGTGTCGAATCAGCCAATAAGTCTACCTCAGGCGGTGGCTTAAAGGATTCTATATTTTTAAGAATGCTTAATGATTTTATTGGTCCAATCGCTGATTTATTTAGTCAGCCATTATTTGCAGGCAATTTAGGCATGGGTACAAATGCAGGTGCTCAAATGTTAAATGGCAAAATTACTTTCCTGATTTCCGAAACGGAACTGGGGCGTTTGGGAGGAGAACAGGGCATCATTTTTGGAGGAGGGCTAATTGTTTTACGCATGTTTTTAACCATTAGTATTGCTGTCAAATCATTTAAATTACCACAAGATGAGAAACTTCTTCCCTTTATCATCTGTGGTGCCGCCAGTGTAACAATAATTCAGGGGCAGTGGGCTCAGCCCAGTATTTTAGGCTATGCCACAATTATGGGAGGTTTAGTAATGGCTAGTTTAAGCAAAACTGATACTCTATTGCAAAAAACTATTCTATGATTACAGAAATAATTTTAATTGGCAACTATAAGCCTGACAAGCAATTCAGCATGCAAATATTCGAAGCTTTAATGGCTGAAGGATATGCCGGATACAACCTTAAAGTCAGTGTAATCCGTCCTGGCGTAGTATTTGGAAAATCAGGTTTTAAGAGTCTCAGCTTAATAAAATGGTTAGCATATATTGATAAATTTATACTGTTTCCAATTAAGATTTTATTAACCCGAAGTTTTAATTTCATGCTTTTCAAAAAAGTAAGCTATCATATCTGCGATCATTCGAATGCATTTTACCTTTACTTTTTGCCTAAAAGCAAAACAATAATAACCTGCCATGATGTTTTAGCAATAAGAGCTGGCCTTGGATTTACCGATACATACTGCACAGCAACAAAATCGGGAGAAATTTTGCAAAAAATTATTCTAAAGGCATTGTCAGGAGCCAATAAATTAGCTGCTGTTTCCGAGTTTACATTAAATCAGCTGATATCAATTGACAACAAGCCCAGAATCAATAAAAAATGGATTTACATTCATAATGCACTGTCTAAAAAGTTTTTTCCTTTGCCAGAAGATCAAATTCAGGTTATTCTAAAAAAGTTTCAGCCATTAAAAGACAAGGCTATTATTTTGCATGTTGGTTCCGATCTGGAACGCAAAAACCGAAAATTATTAATCCACATGATTTATGAACTGAAAAACAAGTGGGATGGATTATTGGTTTTAGCAGGAGAAAATTTAAATACTGAACTGCTCGAATTAATTCAAACATTAGATGTTTCAGATCAAATCCTGCTGATCCCCAATCCTGCTGATAAGGAAATCATAGCTCTTTATTCACTATGTGAAGCAATGATTTTTCCATCCTATTCGGAAGGTTTTGGCTGGCCAATTATTGAAGCGCAGGCTTGTGGAGCTCCTGTTATAACGAGCAATAAAGCACCAATGATGGATGAAGTGGGTGGCAAAGCAGCATTGTATGCCGACCCAGACGATGCCAGTTCCTTTGCAGAACAATTTCTAAAATTAGATGACAAAAAGTTTAAAAATGAAATTATCAGGCTTGGCTATGAAAACGCAAAACGATTTGATTTTGACAGTACAATGCACAAATATGTTGAATTCATAAACAATTGACCATGTTATTTCTAAAAATAATAACCTTTGTATTGCCTTGGCCTCTGAAGCGGTTTATGTTAATTCATTTTTTTAAGTACGAAATTAATCCATCAGCCAGAATAGGACTCTCGTGGATTTACCCCAAAAAACTGATTATGGACTCAGATTCCAATATTGGACATTTTAATGTAGCCGTTCATTTAGATTTAATAACAATGGGAGAGCAATCCAGCATAGCACGAGGCAACTGGATTACGGGATTTCCCAGCAATACTGATTCCAAACATTTTCAGCATCAGCATGACCGCAAATCATATTTGATAATTGGACAGCATTCTTCCATTACAAAAAACCATCATATCGATTGTACCAATACAATTTATATTGGAAATTTTGTAACGATTGCAGGTTATGCCAGCCAATTATTGACTCATTCTATTAACATCGGGTTAAATATCCAAGACAGTCATCCTATAACTATAGGAGATTATTGTTTTGTTGGTACAGCTGCAACTATTTTAGGAGGGGCATCCTTGCCTGCTTATAGTGTACTTGGTGCAAATTCTTTATTGAACAAAACCTTTACAATTCCATATTGCCTGTACGGTGGCAATCCGGCTAAAGAAATCAAAGGCTTATCGAAAGATTTCAAATATTTTAATAGGGAAACAGGTTTCGTTTATTAAAAAATATCTGAAATAAACTTGATATCGCCGAAAATAAACTAAAAACATGAAAGTAATTCATTACATAGCCAGCGTTGATAAAAGTGGCGGAGGAACCACGGAGTATATGCGTTTGCTAAGCAAAGCCTTAAAAAATGACACATCGCTCACCATTGCTACAGGTTTTTCTAAAGATCCAATAACTATCGAGGGAGTTTCAATAAAATTTTTCGACAGCAATATTTATCGATGGTTTTCGCTGATAAATGAATTCAGAGCTTTCCTTGAAGATGAAAAACCAGACATAGTGCATATTAATGGAATTTGGAGTCCTCAAAACTGGGGCTTCCAAAAAGCAGCTCAGGAACTAAAAATAAAAGTGGTAATGTCTCCTCATGGAATGCTGGAATCATGGATACTGCAGCATAATCCTCTGAAAAAAAAAATAGCGTTTTATTTATTTCAAAATAATGCGATTAAAAAAGCAGATCATATTCATGCCACTGCTCAAATGGAAAAAGACAGTGTTCGAAAGTTAAGCTTTGACAATCCAATTTCCATCATACCCAACGGAATAGATCTCACCGAATTAAAAAGAGATAAAGAAGAATATGGAACTAAAAAAATGGTATTCCTGTCTCGTATACATCCAAAAAAAGGTGTTGAAATCCTGCTCGAAGCCTGGAGAAATTCGCCTACCAAAGGCTGGACTCTGGAAATAGCGGGAAATGGTGATGATGATTATCTAGCCACTCTGTGGCAAAATGCACGTGACTTGAAAAATGTACATTTTGTAGGGCCAAAATATGGTGAGGATAAATGGAACTTTTTACGATCTGCTGATGTGATGGTGCTTCCCACCCATAGCGAAAATTTTGGCATTGTGGTAGCAGAGGCATTAGCTGTAGGCGTACCCGTTATCACTACTACAGGGACACCTTGGCAAGATCTGGAAAATTATAATTGTGGCTGGTGGATTGATCTCTCGGTAATAAATTTAAAAGCAGCTTTACAAAATGTCTTTAACACCCCTGTTGACACTCTTGAAACAATGGGCGAAAATGGCAAAAATTTAGTTCAAGAAAAGTACGATATACAGGCTATAGGAAAGAAAATGGTGCAATTGTATAATTATATGTAAAGCGATGAAAATAACAATAGTTCAAGGAGCTTTTTTCCCAATTCCTCCATCATTGGGTGGCGCCGTAGAAAAAATGTGGTACGGTTTAGCAAAGGAATTCGTCAACCGGGGCCACGAAGTAAATTATATATCAAAATCATGCAAAGGCTATCTGGATACTGAAAATGAAGGGGGAATAAATCATGTCAGAGTTAAAGGCTATAAATCCCCATCATCAGGAATTATTCTAAAGATTTTAGATTTGCTTTATACATTGAAAGCTGTTCGGAAAATCTCAAATAATACAGATGTTATTATTTCAAATACATTTTGGCTTCCTCTCTTTTTATCATCAAATCAACAAAAAAAATGCCTGATTGATGTGCAGCGAATGCCAAAAGGACAAATGAAATTTTACACAAAAAATGCACGATTGAGAGCCAATTCGAGTCCTGTTGCCAAAGCAATAAAAAATGAAATCAGGAGAGAATACTTTGATAAGGTGGTTATGATTCCTAATACATTGCCATTTAAAAATAAAAATGCTATTGATTTTTCAAAAAAAGAAAAAACAATACTATATACTGGCAGGATACACCCTGAGAAAGGCTTAGATATTCTAATAAAATCTTTCGTTTTACTCAATACAGAGGATTGGCAGCTCCATATCGTAGGTCCATACTCTATAGAAACTGGCGGTGGCGGCGATGCTTATTTACAAGAATTAAAACTGTTGTCCAAAAATAGCAATGTGGCATTCTTGGGACCAATATTCGACATTGAAAAGTTAAGTGAAGTATATTCTAAAGCTTCGATATTTGTTTACCCTTCAATTGCGGAACAAGGAGAAACATTTGGGGTTTCGCCGCTGGAAGCTATGAGCTGGGGATGCGCAACAATAGTTTCAAATTTAGACTGTTTCAAAGATTTCTTAATTCATAATAAAAATGGTTTGTGTTTCGATCATCGTTCCGAAGAAAAAGTTGAGATCCTAAAACAGCATCTCAAAGATTTGACAGAAAATCCAAAAATTATGAATGACATCGCAAAAGCAGGATTGATGGTTAATGAAACCCATTCTAACGAAAAGTTAGCCACTGAATTCCTAAATGAATTTGAGTCAATGAAAACCAAGTAACGGTAAGAATGAAACAGCAGTACCAGCAAAATTCGCCATACGATTCACCATGGTCTATATCACAGCGTTTTAAAATGATGGTTTGGGAATATGTATGGTTACTATTTTGTATATGGACTCCAAAACCTGCTAACCGCTGGAGATTATTCTGGCTGCAATTATTTGGCTGTACAATTTACGGAAAACCATTTGTACATCAAAGAGCAAGAATCCAGATTCCATGGAATCTAATCCTGCATGATCACGCATGCCTCGGTGACCGGGCAAATGCTTATACACTAGGGGTCATAGAAATATTTGAACACGCGACTGTAGGCCAGGAAGTATACCTGTGCACAGGTACTCATGCATTTGACAAGCCAGCCATGAACCTCCTGACAGATAAAATAACAATCCATAAAAGAGTTTTTATTGGAGCAAGAGCATTTATAATGCCCGGCATAACAATAGGCGAAAATGCTATTATTGGCGCAGGAAGCATCGTTACGAAAAATGTAACAGCAAATACTGTAGTGGGCGGCAGCCCCGCAAAGATTATTAAGCAAAACTGACAAGAATGAGTATTCAAAATAAATTCAGCATAGTCATATTGGCCTACAATGAAGAAGACACATTGCAAAGCTGCTTAGATTCTGTTAAATGGTGTGATGACATTGTCCTTATAGACAGCTACAGCAATGACAATACTTGTGAAATTGCTAAAAAATCAGGAGCAAGAGTTTTCCAAAATAAATTTACCGACTTTGCTCAACAGCGCAATTTTGCAAATGACACAGTTAATTTTAAGCATGAATGGGTTTTCCATCTCGATGCCGATGAACATTTTACAAATGAATTAAGAGCAGAATGCAATAAAGCCATTGAGGCCTATCAATTTGGAGCTTTCTTAGTTCCTGCAAAAGAAATTCTCTGGGGTACCTGGCTAAAACATTCGGCAGGAACGGTATACCAAATGCGGTTTCATAAACTTACAGATGCCCGATATGAACAATATGGCCATGGCCAGAGAGAATGCGATCTGAAAAAAGGTTTAGGAAAATTAAAAAATCCCTATGATCATTATTTTTTCAGCAAAGGAGTAAATCAATGGTTTGTTAAACACTTAAAATATGCATCAGACGAAGCCAAAAATGAACAAAACGTTTCATTGAATAAAATACCATACAGCAAATTAATAACTGGCAAAACCTACGAAAAAAGAAGAGTATTAAAAGCGATAAGCTATAAAATGCCTTTCCGTCCTTTACTGAAGTTTTTTTATATGTATATCCTGAAACTTGGTTTTTTGGATGGCAAAACAGGTTTCAGATTTTGTGTAATGAAAAGTATGTATGAGCAGTTCATTATCTTAAAAAAAGCAGAAGCTAAATGAATTACAATTTGATAATGAATCTATTACATACAATTTCCTAAAATATTCAACTTAAAAAGATATGATGAAAAAAATATTGATAACCGGAGGAGCAGGATTTGTAGGTTCGCATTTATGCAAGAGATTACTCAATGAAGGAAATGAAGTTATATGTCTTGACAATTACTTTACTGGAGCCAAATCTAATATTATCGATCTGCTGAATCATCCTTATTTCGAAATGGTAAGACACGACATTACCGAGCCGTACTATGCTGAAGTAGATGAAATATACAATTTAGCTTGCCCAGCCTCCCCTATTCATTACCAATACAATCCAATCAAAACCATCAAAACCTCAGTAATGGGTGCTATCAATGTATTAGGATTGGCAAAACGAGTAAAGGCCAAAGTCCTGCAGGCCAGTACTAGTGAGGTGTACGGAGACCCGCTGGTACACCCGCAGACGGAAAGCTATTGGGGACATGTAAACCCAATAGGCATCCGCTCCTGTTATGATGAGGGCAAGCGCTGTGCCGAAACTTTATTTATGGATTACCATAACCAAAACAAAGTAGCAATCAAGATCATCAGGATTTTTAATACTTATGGCCCCAATATGAATCCTGCTGATGGCAGAGTAGTATCTAATTTTATTGTACAGGCATTGCAGGGAAAAGATATTACCATTTTTGGGGATGGATTGCAGACTCGATCATTTCAGTATGTTGATGATTTAGTCGAAGGCATGATCCGGATGATGGACTCTGAGCCTTCATTTCTTGGGCCTGTAAACTTGGGCAATCCTAATGAATTTACAATGCTCGAATTGGCACAAGCCATCATCGGCTTGACAGGCTCTAAATCCAAAATTATTCATCTGGAATTGCCACAGGATGATCCTAAACAGAGACAGCCAGATATTTCATTGGCAAATATTAAATTGAATGGCTGGGAACCCAAAACACAATTACAAGAAGGCTTGACTGCAACTATCAGCTATTTTGACAGACTATTGTCAAATCAATAAACAGCTTCTTTTTATCAAAACATTTATTTACACTGATTTTCGTCAATTCATTATTGGCGAAAGCTTCATTGTATGTTCTAATTCGTTAACTACACATAAATTTTAAATAATTTACTATGAAAATCACAATAATAACAGTGTGTTACAATCGAAAAAACACTATTGAAAAAGCCATCAAAAGTGTATTGGAACAAGATTATCATGATATCGAGTACATTATTATTGATGGTAATTCCAAAGATGGAACAAAAGAGATTATTGAATCGTACCGAGACAGGATAAGCCAATACATCTCGGAACCAGATAAAGGAATGTACGATGCCATAAATAAAGGAATCAAATTAGCAACGGGTGATGTAATTGGATTGATGCATTCTGATGATGAATTTTATGATACCAAAGCTATCAGCAGGATAGTCGCCCGCTTTGATTTTTACAGGAATATAGAAGGTGTGTATGGCGATGGCATTTATGTTTCAAATGATACCGAAGAGCGATTAATCAGAAATCGCATAGGAGGTATTTTCAGCTTAAATAAAGTAAAAGAAGGCTGGCTGCCCTTGCATCCTACCGTTTATTTGAAGAAAAGTATTATCGAAAAATACGGTTTATATAATCTTGATTTTAAAATAGCTTCGGATACAGAATTTTTACTGCGCTATCTGTATAAATATAAAATTAATATGATTTATATCAACTCATACATCGTCAAAATGCGAATGGGAGGCATGAGTACCAATATAAAACGGGCTTTTGAAGTTTTATGCGAAGATTACAAAATATACAGGTATCACGGCTTAACTGCATTTATATCTGTCTTTCTTAAAAAAACTATTGCTTTAAGGCAGTATATAGCTCATTAAAAAAGACAGCTGTTATCCGTTCAATACCTTTCTTATCATAAATATTCTGCAACACAAAATAACAGTCTGTTAATTTCTAAAATCAATAAAAATTAATAGAACCTATTATACAAACCTAAACTATCATGAAAAAAATCCCTTTACTTATAATAATCCTGCTATTATTTATACTGCAGTCCTGCACCACAAAAAAAGCGATGCTGTATGTACAAGATATAGACAGCTATACCAATTCACCTTTAAATTATTCGACTACAAAAATACAGCCAAATGATATATTGAAAATTGATGTTGGTGATCTTAATCCCTTAGTCGCTGCGCCATTTAATATGAATGGTGGAAGCTCTTCGCAGCAATCTATAGAAAACATGAGATTAGAAGGTTATCTGGTTAATCCACAAGGCAATATTACCATGCCCATCTTGAACGAAATCCAGGTGGGGGGGCTAACTCCAGCTGCAGCTGAAAGTACGATAAAAGGACGTTTGATAAATGAGGGATATTTAGTGAATCCTACGGTAATGGTAAGAGTCCTCAATAATAAATTTACCATCCTGGGAGAAGTTAATAAGCCTGGTGTAATCCCTTTTCAGGAAGAGTCCATTAGTTTACTAGATGCAATAGGACTGGCGGGAGACCTTACTTATTCAGCAATTCGAAAAGATGTAAAACTTATCAGGGAGCTTGATGGAAAACGCATTGTTTATCACGTTGATCTGACTACTGCATCATGGATTTCTAATCCAAATTTCCGAATCAGACAAAATGACGTTATCATCGTAACCCCCAATAAGCTAAAAGTAAATAGCGGAGGATTAATCAAAGATCCAATTCAATTATTAGGTTTAACAGCCTCCATTTTAGCCCTCTTTTTAGTGATTAAAAACAACTAAAGCAGATATTTTTCATTGGAGAATACCATCTAAAAATGTTTCAATTACATCAAAATAGTTTCTTCTATTTATCAAACTTCAGCTTGTTATTTTAAAAAATTTAATAGAAAACAGTATGGATCTTAAAAAAGAATTTTTAAAATATTTTAAATATTGGCCGTGGTTTCTGCTTAGTTTAATTGTTTGTGCAGGCAGCGCCTATTATTACATTGGTGCGGTCTCTCCTACTTATGAAACTTCGGCTTTGATTAATATTGATACAAAGAAGGAAAAAGATGCAGAGATATTAAATACCAATAACATAAAAAAAGAGAAAGAGGATCTGGAAGAAGAAAAAATGTTCATCACTTCAAATGATTTCTTGTCTAAAATTGTAACTGATCTAAAACTGAATATCAATTATTTTGAAAAAGGATATCTGGACAACAAAGTAATATATGATATCCCCTTTACAATAAAACCGCTGATTTCTAATGATTCGCTGCCACAAATGGTATATAACATTAAAATTGTAGAACACGGATTTATTGTAAATGATGCATCTACTGAGAAAAGCTATTTGATGCGTGGCCACGTAAACAATCGGGTTTTTAAAGGAATCCCTTTTACAATTGAGTTATCATCTGCTGCACAAAAAAACCTCTTGGCTTATCTTGACAAAGAATACGTAGTAACTCTAGAGCCTACTGGGATGGCATTAAAAAATTTGAAATCGTCCCTGAATATTGTCTCATACGAGAGTCCAAACACCAACCTGCTGCTGAGCCATATAGGAACCAATCCTGTACTTTCCGTAAAAATACTTGACAAGCTTATTGAAACGCTTGATAAAGATATGGTTGCTAATAAGCAAAAAAAATACACAAAAACAATATCCTATTTAAACCAGCGGATAGCAGTTTTTACAAAAGAAAAAGATTCTATCGAAAGTGTCAAGGAAAATTACCTGAGTAATAATAACATCTATGTTTTAGATCAATATATTGCCGCTAAAACCAGCGAAAAAACGACAACAGCAGCTAATTCATTAATTAATGAAAAACAATTGGCTCTGACTAAATTTGCAATAGATGACATCAAACGAAGCGGTTATACCACAGTTCTGGGCACAGATTATAATTTAAATCTGCCCTCTATTAACCAAATGCTTGTAAATTACAATACAAAGCTTATGGAGAGCGAAGTACTCCTGCAAAGAGCCCAAAAAAACAATCCTGCTTACATAAGTTTAATGGAACAATTAAAAATCCAAAAACAAGCAATATTAAATACTTTGGGAGATTATTTAAATAATTTAAACCAGACCGATGCTGTTAATAAAATAGAACAGGATAATGCGATTGCCGCAGCAAGAAGCATACCTACAAAGGACAAAGAACTTGGAAACATCAATAATAATCTGGATTTAAAAGAGGAAACTTATCTGGCTTTATTGCAGCGAAGAGAAGAAGCGATTTTGAATGGAGCCGTTTTAGAATCCAATTTAAGCATACTGGATTCTCCGCAAACCAATTATTCGGCCATTTTTCCTAAACCCAAGCCTTTTATGCTGGGAGCCATTTTATTTGGATTTCTATTGCCTTTTGGCTTTATATATCTAAACACACAAATGGATTCTAAGATCCATAATGAAGAAGATCTTCAGGCAGTTCTTGGCGAAATTCCGTTTTTAGGAACTATCCCAAAAATACATGTCCATAAAAAATTAGAAAATTCGGCTACTTCCCGCTCCATTATTGCAGAAGCAACTTGTACCTTATTTTCAAACATCTCTTATTTACTGCCCCAAAATGAAGAAAAAAAAGGAAACATACTATTATTTTGTTCATCTACTCAGGGCGAAGGCAAGTCATTCTGTGCCTTTCATAATGCAATAACAATAAGCAATCTTAATAGAAAAGTTCTGCTTATTGGAGCTGATTTAAGAAATCCTCAATTGCATGATTACTTTAATGCTGACAAAAATGCATTTGGACTCTCAAATTTTTTATCAAATAAAAATGAAGATTGGAAAAACTTTTTGATAAAAGAAAATAATTTTTCTGACAACTTGCATATTTTACTTTCCGGGAAAATCCCTCCAAATCCTACCCAATTATTAACCAATTCAAATTTTGAAGTATTACTCGAAGAAGCAAAAAATCTTTATGATTTTATAATTATAGATTCAGCTCCGGTACAAGTCGTATCTGACACACTTAACTTCAGTTATTTAGCAGATGTGACCATGTATATTGTCAAATCCAATTACTCGGATAGAAATACATTGCGCCAGCTGAAAAATTTCATAAAGAAAGGACAGCTAAAAAATGTTGGCATTGTAATTAATGGAATTAGCGACAAAAATGTGTATGGATATGGCTATACTTATACTTACAAAGAAGAAAAAAAGGATAAGAAGCCATGGTTTAAAAAAAACATCAGACAGCTTTCTTAGGATCGTAAAACTGCTTGCCTAAACCAGCAATTATCTTAAAATCAATATTTTGATTTTTAATGAGTTTTGCACAAAACCAAGATATCGGAAACAAGTGCTTTACCTAAAAAGATAATCATTCCAAATTGTTCTTTTCCTAAAAATAGTATTTAAAATGTCTAAGAAATTAATTCTATTTCCATTGTTAATTGTTACCGGTCTGGTTTTTTACTATTCCTGGTTACCGGATTCTCAAATGCGCTCCGAGACTTACTTGCCGCAATGGCTTTTGGACTGGAGCAATCATTATTACAATCTACGTACAGCAGTTCCCTTTGCCTTTTTTGGGTATTTGCTGGAGGCATATACAATAAGGCGGGTTTCGTACAAAATGAATGAAAATAAAAATTTAATTTTTATACAGAATTTAGGCGTGGCAGGTTTTATAGCTTTCATTGCCGAGTGTGGCCAATTTCTAATAAAAGGAAGAAACCCGGATCTGATGGATATCTATTTTGCAATAATAGGAAGTTTAGCAGGGGCTCTGATTCATAATTTATTTAATAAAATTAAATTGAAAAATGCGAAATAGGCATAAATTTACCTTTATAATGTGCTGTGCCATTGCTGATATGATAGCCATGATACTTGGTACTATAGTCTGTTTAAATGTTGCTTCAGGAGAAAATATCGGATGGAATACCTTATTCCTCAATAAAATGATTCCTATTACAATTTTAAGCTGGCTATTTTCGGTTACTTATTTTCAATTGTATCGGGTAGATGTTCTTTTTAGTTTAGAATATTTTTTCCGTAACAGCTGGCGTGCTTTTTTAACCCAAAGAATCCTGTGGCATAGTTATATATTTATTTTTCAGGACAATGTGCTATACTTTTTTGGAAGCAAGGCTAATCTGTTTCAATTGAGTTTTCTGCTTTGTTATTTTTTATCATCAAGAGTTTTATTTACACTAGTTATAGGAAAAATCAAAGGATGGGTTTTCAAACGGTACACGGTAGCAATTTGGGGATTTAATAAAACGAGTATCGAATTGGCTTCTCATTTAGAGAATAATTCCTTTTTTATTGACTTTATGGGTATTCTCAACGAAAACTCATCTGTAAACTATAAAAGCAATGATGATTTTAGCATAGCACTCTGCAAAGCTATTGATAAGGCATCCAGCAGGAACATCAATGAATTATACATTGTATCCAATCCAGATCTTATTACTGATCTGAATTACTTTTTTGAACTTGGAGACAAACATTGCATGCGTTTGAAATTTGTTCCAGATTTTTCAGCTATTTCAAAAAAACATTTTAGCTCGACACATTTAAATAATTTTCATGTTATAAAACCCCGTTATGAGCCACTGCAAAATGCGTACAACCGACTGATAAAGAGAATATTCGATTTAGTTTTTAGTATTTCAGTAATTATTTTCATTTTGTCATGGCTATATCCTTTGCTGGCATTTCTTATTAAAAGGCAAAGCAAAGGCCCCGTTTTATTCAGGCAATTACGGACTGGCAAAAAAAATGAACCCTTCTGGTGCTATAAATTTCGAAGCATGTATATAAACTCTGGAGATGAAAGCAAGCAGGCTCAAAAGGAAGATTCCAGAATTACTCCAATTGGCAAATTTATCCGTCGCACAAGCTTGGATGAAATGCCGCAGTTTTTTAATGTATTGATGGGAAATATGAGTGTTGTAGGACCACGCCCGCATATGATTAAGCATACTACAGATTATAATGATCATATACATAATTTCATGGTAAGACATTTTGTCAAACCCGGAATTACAGGCTTGTCTCAGGTTTCTGGCCTGAGAGGCGAAACTAAAAAAGTATCAGATATGAAACGCCGTGTGAGCACAGACATTAAATATGTCCAGACCTGGAGTTTAATAACTGATATTAAAATCTGTTTTTTAACAATTATTGTAACCTTAAAAGGGGATAAAAATGCTTTTTAAACTAAAAAAACAACTATCATGGACATTACTTATTACTTAATTGGCTTACTTACAGGAGTTTCTGTAAGCACATTTTTTATTGGCAAAGAATTGTATAAATATTATACTAAGTACACCATCCAGCAAAAACAATTGGATCGCATTTTAAAATTGAATGATAAAATAAAAAAAATAAAAAACTTGCATTCCATTAAAAATCAAAATCTTAATGTTGGCGTGTAAGTCTATTTTTAACTGACTTATTTTTCAATATCTAATGAAGAGCTTCTTTTTCGCATTAGCGAAATACAACATTTGATAATTTAAAATCCAAACAAACATTCAAATCAATAATAGGCCAAAAATCCTATTATTAAAGGAAGTCCTATGCCTATTGGGCTGAAGCTCTGCATTGCAAGTTTTATCATTTAGTCAAAAAAAGAAATTACACTATTTACATTTAAAAACACGCTAGATATGGAAGAAGGCAATAACAAAACATTGGGCGAATTTATAATTGAAAATCAAAATGAATTTAAATATTCATCTGGAGAGTTATCTCGTATTTTTAACTCTATAAAATTAGCTGCCAAAATAGTCAGCCATAAAGTAAACAAAGCGGGGTTAGTTGATATTATTGGTGGTGCGGGAGAAAAAAACATTCAAGGAGAAGATCAGCAGAAATTGGATGTTTATGCTAATGAGGTTTTTATCAAAACAATAATAAACCGTCAGATTGTATGTGGCATAACCTCCGAAGAAAATGATGACTTTATAACCGTTCAAGGAGGTAATAATGGTAACAATAATAAATATATTCTTTTAATAGATCCTTTGGATGGTTCGTCTAATATTGATGTAAATGTTTCAGTAGGAACCATTTTTTCAGTATACAGAAGAATATCAGAAATAGGAACTCCGGTCATACTGGAAGATTTTCTGCAGCCAGGAATAAACCAGGTTGCCGCAGGATATGTAATTTATGGAACCTCTACAATGCTGGTATATACCACAGGGCACGGTGTAAATGGATTTACATTAAATCCTGCTATTGGCACATTTTATCTTTCACATCCTAAAATTAAATTTCCCGAAGATGGAACCACATATTCTGTAAACGAAGGGAATTATATACATTTCCCGCAAGGCATTAAAGATTACATTAAGTTTTGCCAGCAAGAAGAAAGCGACCGCCCCTATACTTCAAGATATATAGGAAGCCTGGTTTCCGATATGCACCGAAATATGTTAAAAGGCGGAATTTATATGTATCCAAATACCAGGTCAGCAAATGGTAAATTAAGACTCTTGTATGAATGCAATCCAATGGCATTCATAACCGAACAAGCTGGAGGAAAGGCATCTGATGGAATTTCTAGAATAATGGAAATTGAACCTGCCAGCCTGCACGAAAGAGTGCCATTTTACAGTGGCAGTATTAACATGGTCAATAAAGTAGAAGAATTTATAGCTAAAGCCAAATTGAGTAAATATTAGATTATAAAAATATGCTGAATAAGTAAAAAAGCCCCTCAATCTGAGGGGCTTTCTGTTTATAAACAGACAAATTAAAATCGTCCTAAATTAAACTAATATATTTAAAAATTAACAGATGTTTACTAATCCAATCTTATTCATTTTTAAGCGACGCTCATTACTGATAATTTAAGGCGATTTGAATTAAAAATTAAAAATTATCCTAAATAACAATTTTCCTCAAAAACCACACCTTCTTCATCTATTGCTACAAGAACCTTTTTATCTTTTGCCGTAACTTGTGTCATGTATAACCAAGGTAAGGACCACATTCCAAGTGTTGCACAGCAAATTAAAAAATTGAGACTATGGTTAACTTTCTTACCTTCTTTATATAGTACTGTAAAAGGCGTTTTTTCATTTTGCTCTATAACTACAAAACCATTTTGAATTTTATTGGCAATAGTTTTTGTAAATAGATTTAATTTTTCTTGTTTAATAAAATGATCTTTCATCTTCTAGACATTTAAGTTAATAAGCATTAATATCATATTGACAACATTACAAATATAAAACTCCTTTAAAGAGTTCGCAATACCCACTTTTGGGGATATTTCAAAATATTTTTTGTATGTAATTGATTATTAATCATTTACAAATAGCAAAATATTAAATGAGCAAAAATAATCGTCAGGCGTTAGTATATAATAAAATAAACACAATAAAACCTACAAAATAAATGTTAATAAAAAATAAATTAACAAGTCGCAGAGTGTTAATTTGTAATAATTTAACAGATCAAGTTTTCTATATGGCCATTTTAAAAATATTATCTGTAATTAAATCGAAAAGAAGCTGATATAACAAATATAAAGTATGATGCCAAAAAGCTATCTGAAAGATTGAAACAGCAGCTATTTTAAGGATAACCTAACTGACATTCTGTATATAAAAGGTAAAAAATATCAAACCTATTATATAAAATGTGAAGATTAATTAATATAAACGTCACTAATGAAACACATCACCCAGAAAAAAATAAAATTAATTAGAAATTGATTTACTTAGTTCTTCGCAGTTTTAAAAATAGCTTATCTAAAGTTTGATTAATTTCGGGCGAAACAACGAACTTATAATTAATAAAAATATAAACAAAAGTCGCTAAAATAGATTTTAAGCTAATAGCAATAAGGGGGTTTATTGGAAATTTCCAAAAATAAAACAATAAAAAAACAACAACAGTAATTCCAATAGAATGCAAAGTCTGTATTGTGAATGGGTACAAATGCATTCTCTTTACAACAAAAAGCAGCTTAGCAATACTATAACACGTTATCGATAATAATGTAGCAAATGCAGAACCAATAATCCCAAACAGAGGGATAAAAATCATATTCAATATTACCGTCAAAACCACAAGCCCAACTCCTAAAAACAATACTGCCCGATAATACTTGGAATTAAAAATTATAGCATTATTGTTTCCTAATATCAAATCAAAATATTTAGAAAGCCCAATCATAAACACAACTGCAATTCCTCCGCTATATTCTTTGGGAACTATCTCATACAGCTGATTGATATTCACAAAAATACACAGCATTACAAATCCGCCCACAATCTGCAGGTTTATTGATGTCTTTTTATATAAATCATTGAGTTCATCATGCTTATTCTCATGCATTAATTTTGCAGTAATCGGATAAACAATCTGGTGCATGGCACGGCTCGGAACAGAAATTACTAATGCAATATAAGTTGCAACCGAGTAATAAGCTATATTTTCAATTTTCATGTATTGGTTCAGCATTATTTTATCTCCATCCAGCAGCAGGTTTGCTACACTTCCCGAGAGAATGATGTAAAAAGTATACACTAATATATCTTTTGCATTTGCGGGTATTACAAACTGAAAAACGGGTCTCTTTATATAAAAAGCATAAAACATTGTAACGAGTAAAGCCAATAAATAAATTCCAGCTGTTACATAAACAAACTGCACCACAGTAATCCATTGATAATAAACTCCAATTAAAGTAATTAATGAAAGCAGGCGCAAACCTACTTCCTTAATAAAATTTCCAAAAACTGAATGCATATGAACCCGGGCCCACGCATAAAATATCTCGAAATAAGCCATACAAATACCTGTAAATGGAATAAGAAAAATGAATGATTTAACTACAGGATTTTTTTTGGAAACAAAAGCTAAAATATCATCAAAGAAAAAAACACCCAATAAAGCCAGCGGAATACACATCAATAACGGAAATAAAACTGTAAATGATAAAAACTGTGACCGCTCTTTTTCGGTTTGATACTGGGCATAAAATTTTACTAGCGTATTCTGCATGCCAATGGCAAACAAAGGCATAATAACATTAGCTGCCGAAAGAATATAATTGGTCAAAGCATAGTAAGTAGCCCCTAGAAATATGGGATACAAATACAAAGTATTTATGGCTCCAATTGCAAAACCTATATATGTTATTATTGTGTTTTTTAAGGATTGATTTAATACTATGCCCATTAAATAGGAGTTTAAAAGTGTTTTAAGGTTTAAAAGTTTAAAGCTGGGAAAACCTTAAATTTTTGATTTTATCAATTGCGCTAATTCGCTGGTCAAATTCTTTCTGGAATATTTTTGCAAACCTACAGCATACGACTGTAACTTCCCATCCAAAAACTGATTATAATATGAGATGATGGTACTTTTTAATTTTTCTTTCTCATTATATTCAAAAAATACCCCAGTATTGGTTTCAGTGATAATTTGGGAAAAATCAGAATCCTTTGGCCCAATGGCAATTATTGGCCTGCAGGAAACCATATATTCAAACAATTTGCCTGGAATTATGCTTTTGGTTTCTTCTGAATTAATTTCGATCAGTAATAAGACCTGAGAATTTCTTTGATGCATAACTGCTTCCGAATGTGATATATAACCCAGATTATTAAGATAAGAATCCAGATTAAACTGAGAAATAGTGTCCAGTATTTCCTGACTTACAGCTCCAATTAATTTTAGCTCTAAGTGCATTTTAAAATCTGGTATTTCCTGGATCAATTCTGCCAATGATTCCCATAGAATAGCGGGATTTCTTTCGGAAAGAAATGAACCGATATGAGCAAGGCTAAATTTAGAATCAAGAGTTGCTTTTGATGCTGGCTCATTATCATAGCCATTGGTAATAACTGTTATTGGCTTTCTGGTTATAGCTTCAAATTCAGCCTTTGTAGTTTTGCTGGTTACAATAATAGTATCAGCAGTATTTAGAACCCTATATTCGAGTGCTTTGTGTTTCCTTGCTGCCAATGTAGATAAACGCAAAGATTTATGATATCCAATCGTAGTCCAAGGATCGCGAAAATCAGCAAGCCAAGTCAAATCAAACTTTTCTTTCAAGCACAATCCTATTAAATGCAAGCTGTGTGGTGGTCCCGATGTAATTATGGTATCTATATTATTATCTAAAATATATTTTTCCAAATAGGCAATGGATGGCTTTACCCAGAAAACACGAGCATCGGGAATAAAGAGATTCCCTCGGATCCATAACAGTATTTTATCCAGTGAAGTTTGTTTTTTCTTATTTGGAATAATACCAGAACTGATTTTTTTCGTCTTATTTTTAGAAAAAAATGAAGCTAACTGATATGGCTCAAAAATTTTATTTTTTAAAACTATAACCTTTTCTGAAACTTCTTTTTCCAGATTAGCATCAACAATTGGGTAAGTTGGATTTTCAGGAACATACACAACTGGCTGTATATCGAAATCAGGCAGGTATTTTGCAAATTTAAGCCAACGTTGAACTCCCGGCCCTCCTGCAGGTGGCCAATAATAAGTTATAATGAGTATTTTTTTTGAGTTCAAATTAATAAAGCATTTGAAATTAATACAATATCAAAAATATCAATTAATTAATATTCTTAAATTTATTCTTTTTCTTTCCCTCAATATACACACCTCCAACCAAAAGAAAGAACATCCCGATACAGCTTATCAATGTAATTGTACCTCCTGTTTTTACAACCTGAGGATCAAATTTAAATTCAATATTATGTTTTCCTGCGGGAACTATAATAGCTCGTAATGTGTAATCGGCTCTCATGATTGGTGTTTCTTTTCCGTCAACAAGAGCCTTCCAGCCTTTTTCATAATACATCTCAGAAAAAACAGCCAGACCTTCCTTAGAATTATTTGATGTGTACTTAATATTATTAGACAGGTACGAATCCAAAGTTATGCCTGCCAAACTATCTTTGGCGAAAGCCTTATTTTTAATAAACGGAAATTCGTTTTCATTAATTATGGCTGTTTCCTTGGAATTAAATTTATCCAAGGCTTTCATCTCACCGTCAGTATTTTTAACTAAATCTATTTTGCTCACAAACCACGCATTCCCATTGGCATCTGGATTGATAATTGGCGTTTCCTTTCCTTCTTTATCAGTTTGGATCACGTATTTTACGTTCAGCATATTAAGGATTTCCATATTATTTTTGGCAATCTGATAATCAAATAATTGCTGCATACGCTTAGGGCGCACAGCACTATACCCGCCAATTGCTTTATGAAAATAAGAGGTTCTGGCCTGCATTAACCCTTGAATGTCAAAAACACGATAAATACCAGGATCTTCCAGGATTTTAGTATCTGCGAGAGTTGGCTGGAAAGGCACTTCTACATCTCTAGCGTTTATAAAATCCTTATTGGAAACATAATTTTTATCAACAAAAAACAAATCGGCAGCCATAAATAAGCCTACTATAATAATAGCTGTATTCTGAGCGATTCTATTTTTGACAAAAAGCCACAAAGTTCCTGCCGCTATAAGAATAAAAAATCCTGAACGCAGTAAATCGGCACTGTATAATGATTTTCTATCAGCAACTAAAGCATCAACAAAGCTTGGTCCATAATTCTGGAGGAAATAACTATCATTTGCAGTCGAAAAACTAAACATGCTTTTAGATAAAAACAGCATTACAATTAATCCAAGACCAACCGCTCCAGATTGCAGCAGCGGTTTTAACTGTTTTTCTTTTTCTAATTTAAAAAAAGACTGCAATCCCATAATAGCCAATACAGGAAAACACAATTCCAGCACTACTTGGATAGAGGACACCGCTCTAAACTTATTGTACATTGGAATATAATCTATACAAAAGTCAGTCAATAAAGGGAAGTTCTTGCCCCAAGAAAGAAGCAGGGACACGAGAGCCCCGCCCAGGAAAGCATATTTAATTTTTCTATCATCAGTAAATAAGGCAACAATTGCCAAGAAAAAAACCACAGCACCTATATAAGCTGGTGCCGATACTATTGGCTGATCTCCCCAATAAGTTGGCATGCCCGAAACGAAATCTGTGGCTTGAGCTTCTGGCACACCTTGCGAAATCATGAATTCAAACATACTGCTGTCTGTTCCAACTTTTTCATTATTGGAACCTCCAAAAAGTCTAGGCGCTATCAGATTAAAGCTCTCAGCAATACCATAACTGTATTCAGTAATATAATCATACGTCATTGCCGAATCGGTAGTACTTTTGGAACCATCAGGATTAAAACTTAAATCACTTTTTCCACGAATACTAAAATTAGCATATTCAACAGTTGCCAATAAATTACCAGCATTTGCTCCAATTGCCAATATTCCTGCACCAAAAAGTGTTCCTATAGATATAAACAGCGATTTATACTCTCTTGCTTTTATTCCTTCGTAAATAAAATAGCCCGAAAGAATTAACAGCAATATCAATAAATAATAAGTCATTTGAAAGTGGTTCGCATTTACTTCCAGTGCAATTGCAAACATGGCCAGTAAACCTCCCAAAATATATTTTCTTTGAAATGTCAGAACAAAACCCGCTACAACCATTGGCATATAGGCAATCGCATGTGCTTTGGCATTATGTCCTACTCCTAGTATAATAATTAAATAGGTAGAAAAACCAAAAGCGACAGCTCCGAAAAAAGCTTTAAGCGGATCGGCTTTTAAAACCAGCATCAAAATATAGAAACTCAAAAAGTACAAAAACAGATAATCAGCTGGACGAGGCAAAAAACGCAGTACATCATCAATAGCTCCTACATAATCATGAGGATATTTAGCTCCTAATTGATAGGTTGGCATCCCGCCAAAAGCTGAGTTTGTCCAATAAGGCTCTTCATGATGAGTGGCTCTGAAATCATTTTGTTCCTTGGCCATACCCGTATATTGGGCAATATCTGACTGAAAAATCTGCTTTCCTTGTAAAACCGGGAAAAAATAAAGAGTAGAAACGAGAACAAAACCAAGAATGGCAAGTGCGTGCGGAAAGAACTTTTGAAGTTGCTTCATTAATAGTATTTTAGATTGAGGATAAACGATTTTTAATTTCAGAATTGAAATTTAATTATTTCTGATTTTGAAATTGACATTGAAACTAATATTATTTCGTCAATTTATCAATCAAGCTCTTCATAATCAACATACTCCCCTACTTTTTTGGTTTCGCGAGGATTCTTGCTGTTAGCAGTATCAATTATGATCTCATCATTATTAGGTGTTTTTCTCCAGGCTGTCTGCTGAGCACGCTGCTGATGCTGCTGAAAATTTTCGCCCGCTTTTTCCACCGCCTTCTTTACTAATAAAGGCAAAAACAATCGCGCCAAAAACTTAAAAATATAATAGAAAGCAATCATATAAAAGACCGCTCTTATAAAACCTGAAAAAGAGGCTGTTTGCATAATCAATGATTTTTAGGCAAAATTAATAAATCAATATTGAAACTATGGAGCAATTTAAAAATATCATTCTTAAATAAATGATAAAAAAGGATTAAATAGCTATCATAAAACATTAAAAAGCACATTACCAATACTTCAAAAAAACTTTTGAAGAAAAACACTAAAAAACTATATAGCATAAAAACAGTTTCAGCGCATCTTTTTTTAACAAAAACACCTGAAACGAGACATATTTTCACAGTCAAAATCAATTTTAAAATCCAAAAAGCAGATCAGCAAAACTTAACAAACTGATTATCAAAACACAATAAAAACTTAATTCTTAAAATTGCATTAGCTTTTATGGATTATAAACAGTAATTTTGCACCCTATTTTAAAAATACATATGAATAAATTTGAACAATTAGGATTGAATGAGTCGTTACTGAAGGCGATTATCGATCTAGGATTTGAGAATCCGTCAGAAGTACAGGAGAAAGCGATTCCCCTATTATTGGAAAAAGACACAGATATGGTTGCGTTGGCTCAGACTGGGACAGGGAAAACGGCAGCTTTCGGTTTTCCGCTAATCCAAAAAATTGATGCCGACAACAGAAATACACAAGCATTAGTTTTATCGCCAACACGCGAACTTTGTTTACAGATTACCAACGAACTTAAAAACTACTCAAAATACGAAAAAGGTATTAATGTGGTAGCAGTTTACGGCGGGGCTAGTATTACAGAGCAAGCCAGAGAAATCAAGAGAGGAGCACAAATCATTGTGGCAACTCCAGGAAGAATGCAGGACATGATTAACAGAGGTCTGGTAAACATTAAAAACATAGATTACTGTGTTCTTGATGAAGCAGACGAAATGCTGAACATGGGATTTTATGAGGATATCGTATCTATTTTATCCGATACTCCAGACGAAAAAAGTACTTGGTTATTCTCTGCAACTATGCCACAGGAAGTTGCCCGAATTGCAAAACAATTCATGAGCGAACCATTAGAAATTACAGTTGGGACTAAAAACTCAGGTTCTGCAACAGTTTCCCACGAATTTTACTTAGTGAATGCACGTGACCGCTATGAAGCTTTGAAAAGATTGGCCGATGCTAATCCAGACATTTTTTCTGTAGTTTTCTGCCGTACAAAAAGAGATACTCAGGCTATTGCCGAAAAATTAATTGAAGACGGATACAGCGCTGCAGCATTGCATGGAGATTTATCGCAGGCACAGCGTGATGGTGTAATGAAATCTTTCCGCGGAAGACAAATCCAGATGCTTGTTGCAACAGACGTTGCTGCTCGTGGAATTGACGTAGATAATGTAACTCACGTAGTGAATTATCAATTACCAGACGAAATCGAAACCTACAATCACCGTTCTGGCCGTACTGGCCGTGCTGGTAAATTGGGAACTTCTATTGTAATTGTAACTAAAAGTGAATTACGCAAGATTTCTGCTATCGAAAGAATCATCAAACAGAAATTCGAAGAAAAATCAATCCCTTCGGGTATTGAAATCTGCGAAATTCAGCTATTACACTTAGCAACAAAAATCAAAGATACTGAAGTAGATCACGAAATTGACAACTACTTGCCAGCAATCAATAATGTTCTTGAGGATTTGTCCAAAGAAGAGCTGATTAAAAAAATGGTATCTGTAGAATTTAACCGTTTCCTTACTTACTATAAGAAAAACAGAGATATTTCTACTCAGTCTGCAGGTTCTGAAAGACGTGACCGTGGTGACGATAGAGAATCAAGAGGAAATAATAACGGAGGTGCCACCAGATATTTTGTAAACATCGGTTCTAGAGACAATTTCGATTGGATGTCATTAAAAGATTACCTGAAAGAAACATTAGACTTAGGCCGTGATGACGTTTTCAAAGTAGATGTAAAAGAAGGATTCTCTTTCTTTAACACTGATCCTGAACACACTGACAAAGTAATGGAAATATTGAACAACGTACAGCTAGAAGGACGTCGTATCAATGTTGAAATATCAAAAAATGACGGAGGCGGAAGACGCGATCACAACGGAAGAAATTCTGGAGGCGGTTTTGGCGGCAGAAGCTCTGCTCCTAGAAGAGAAGGAAATTTTGCTCCAAGACGCGAAGGCGGTTTTAGAAGCGAAAGAAGCTCAAGCTCTAGAGAAGGCGGTTTCAGATCTGAAAGAAGTTCTGGCAGAAGAGAAGGCGGTTTTTCATCTGATAGAGGCTCAAGAGATGGTGGATCAGAAAGAGCTCCAAGACGTTCTGAAAGTTTTGGCGATTCATCTAGGCCAAGACGAAGAAGAGACTAATACAATTTAGTAGTTCCCAATATAAATCTCCCGAAAATTCGGGAGATTTTTTTTTAAGATACGATTGCATTAACTTGGCCAGATTGTTAATTTTCTTATAATTATAAAGGAACAATCAAATATTTAATGCCGTTTTACTACTTTTAAACCTTTAAATCAGTTTATGAAACATATTGTACTTTTATTATTCTTTGTTGCCTCTTTAAATTCAGTCGCCCAAACTGCTGAAATTCCCCAAAAAATATCTGGTACCATCATCAGCGACAACACTGGCACACCTTTAGCCGATGTTAACATCATCAATATTAACCAGGTAACAGGAACCACCACCGATAATAAAGGTCATTTCGAACTTGCAGTAACACAAAGTGACACTTTGCATATTACCCTTCTAGGATTCGAATCATTGCGTATTCGCGTAACCAATGACTGGATTAAAAACAAAACAACTACAATACAGCTTACCCAAAAAGCAATCCCTTTGAATGAAGTAGTTATCAGCCCATATTACCTTACCGGCTATCTCGAAATTGACGCTAAATTAATTCCAATAAAAGAAGACTACCGCTACAGTATCTCTGGCTTAGGACAAGGTTATGAAGCAGGCCAGTATGCCCCCGAAGCTTTTGGAAAAGTACTGGGATCCATCTTCAACCCGGCAGATATGCTATATAATTTCTTCGGTAAAAGACCACAGCAGCTCAAAAAACTCCGCGAAATGCGAAAAGACGACACTGTGAGAAAACTATTAGAAACAAAATATGACCGTGAAACTATCTCTTTACTTCTAGGGGTATCACAAAGTGAAATTGCCGAAATTTTAAGCCGATGCAGCTATTCGGAAGCTTTTATAAAATCAGCTAACGATCTCCAAATCATGGATGCAATAAGCGGCTGCTACGAACAATACAAAATATTAAAAAAGAAATAGTAAGCATTTAAATTTCAGCATATACCAGCATTATCTGGGAGTGCCACCATAAAAAAAAGAAGCCAACTCATCGTAACGGTAAGTCGGCTCCTTTTCTTTATGCTGTCGGGCTATCCGCGCTACTTCGGTAGCCAGCTCTTATCCCAATGTCATTAAGTTAAGGATTTCTTATTAAAGTTTGTCTAAATATAATTCTCGCAGAGACGCTAAGACGCAAAGGAATCCGATTTTAACTTTGCGCCTCTGCGTCTTTGCGAGAGTGAAATAAAGCTTAACTTAATGACATTGGCTCCTATCCCTCACTCGGACAAACAAAAGATTATTGTGCAATAAAAAAATCTTTTAACCTGGACTCTATTATTAATTGTCATTAAAACATTTCGCTTCTATGGAACTATAGGAATCTTGGCCACTTGTTGATTTGCATAAATATTTTGCCACTTCTGTGACTCACCTCAGTTTGTTTTTGACAATATTCAAGCGCAGCAGGAGCATAAAAACAGTTGTGTAATCCAAGCTCCATAGGTGTGATATATATTAATCGGGTTCAGGTTTTTTAGCAGGAATGTGAATACAGCAATCTATAATCTGTTATATCTTATCCAATCAAAGATTACTGCCATAATATCTCTCTTCAATCCGTCTGATATCCTTAATAGATTTCTTTGCCCAATCCAATCGTTTCTCTAAAATCTCATCTTCTGTCAATTGCCAATTAATATCAGAATTACGCAATCGGTTCGTCAGATTCTGAATAATAATTGCTGCCGAAACCGAGATGTTCAGACTCTCCGTAAAACCCACCATCGGAATTTTAACAAAGCCGTCTGCTTTCTGCATAATCTCTTCAGACAAACCTTCTTTTTCAGTTCCAAAAAACAAAGCACTCGGTTTCGAAATATCAAAATCCTCCAGCAGACAGTCATTTGTATGTGGTGTTGTTGCAATGATCTGATATCCTTTATTTTTTAACATATCAATGCAGCTGACAGCACTGTCATAAGCCGAAATATCAACCCACTTTTGAGCTCCCATCGCAATCTGCTTATCCATTCTTTTGCCAAAACGCTCCTCTATAACATGCAATTCCTGTATTCCAAAAACCTCACAGCTACGCATCACCGCACTCGCATTATGCATCTGAAAAACATCTTCAACCGCGATTGTAAAATGTTTTGTTCTGTTTTTTAATACTTTCAAAAAATTCTCTTTTCTGTTATTAGTCAAAAAACCTTCAAGATAATTCAGGTAATCCAAATCAATCATTATTCTTTTTTTTGACAAAAATACTAAACTTGAAATAAAATTCATATTTAACTGCAAGATCTACAAAGCAGGCTCAAGGCACACAAAGCTTTGCAGACTTAACGTAACTCTTTACTAACCTTTTCGTTAAAACTTTACCTCAATTTTCATCAATCTTTCAGTATAAAATTTATAGAAAATTGTGTAATTTGTGGCTCATTATCTCAAGTAAACTAAAAGAAAATGAGAAAGAAATTAATAGTACTTACAGGAGCTGGAATCAGTGCCGAAAGCGGTATCAAAACATTTCGTGACAGCGATGGATTGTGGGAAGGCCATAATGTAATGGATGTAGCCACTCCCGAAGGCTGGCATAAAAACCAAGCTTTGGTACTTGACTTCTATAATCAGAGACGAAAGCAGCTAAAAGAAGTAAAACCCAATCTAGGCCATCATATTTTGGCTGAACTTGAAACTTATTTTGATGTTTACATCATCACTCAAAATGTAGATGATTTACACGAAAGAGCCGGAAGCACCAAAGTGACGCATTTGCATGGTGAGCTGCTAAAAGTACGAAGTACCAAAAATGAAAATCTCATATTAGACTGGCATGATGATTTGAATATAGGAGATAATGATCATCAGGGTCATCAGCTACGTCCGCATATTGTCTGGTTTGGAGAACAAGTCCCAGCATTGGAAGAAGCAATTGACTTAACAGAGCAGGCCGATTATTTTGCGGTTATTGGAACTTCGCTTCAGGTGTATCCTGCTGCGGGCCTGATTAACTATACCCCAAAAACAACACCTATCTATTATATCGACCCTAAACCTATAAAAATTCCTAATCTTAGAAACTCTCTCGAAATAATTCCAGAAATAGCCTCCAAAGGCATGCTTGTTTTAAAAGAACAACTTCTTTCTAATCTACGGCAATAGGATAAAAAGCATTCAGCAATCCCATATCAAGAACTGTACTTTGGTTATCATCGCTTTTGGTATACATGGGCTTAAATTTAGCACCATACACCACTTCGTCAAAGGTGTAAGACGTCCGGGTCGCCACAGTGGTACTGAACATATCGTCAAAAGTTTTTATAATGACTATAATCTCACCCGAAACCGCTTCAAAGTCCGCCTGCATAAAACCATCCAAAGGACTCTCACTGGTTATAGGATGTACTAACGTCCAGGACAATGCAAGCGAATTTATTTTGTGATACTCCAGATCCAGTGTAAAAAATTTATTAACCATTACGCCATCCTCCTCTATTTGCATTCCAAGAGTTACATTTACTTCGGCATCAATGTAATTTGTATTTTTATAAGGAGCTAACCTAAACATCAGTGCCTTTCCATTATTAAAAGGAGCAATGATAGCGTTATCAGAAAATTTCAAATAAATAGCAGGCTTGCTAAAACGTCCGAAAAACAAACCTGTAGCAATTGCAAAACTGAGTAATCCCATTAATGCTTCAGCAGATGACAAGGCACTCGTGTAAAACCCTGTCGGGCTGACATGGCCATATCCAACAGTTGTAAATGTCTGGGCGCTGAAAAAATAAGCTTGTCCAAACTGCATCCATTTATCATCGGCAGTGTCAATTCCGTTAAGATGTTCGATTCCAATTCCAAAATAAAGAATGGCAAATACAAAATTTATAGAAATATAAAACAGCAGCAGGACAAAAAGAAACTTCCACGAAGGCATATCCAGCATGGTATGATACCAGCTGATACGGTCCAGGATTCCAATGCCTTTTTTTGTTGCATTTACAGATCCGTCTTTATTAATAAACCGCCCGCCAGTATTAAATGCACTGCTGCCAAAACCAGTATTAATCAGTGTTTTTGCTTTATTATTAAATCGATGAAATAATGCCATAGATTGTTTTTAAATAGAACGCAAATTAGTTAATAAATCTAATGTAACAATAAATAAAAACAACACTCTAATCATCGAAAAAAACGCAATAAAAAAAGAAAATTCTAACAAAAAAAATTACAACTAAACTTAAAAAAAATTATATTTATAATCTAAACCCTCATTATTATTATGGAATTAATCTTTACTTACTGGTGGATATTCTTAATTGTTCTATCCCTTCTTTTTTACAAATTTGTTTTACGTGTTTTTTTTGGAATGGTCATTGTTCCAGAAAACAAAATTGGTCTGGTAACCAAAAAATTCGTTCTCTTCGGTTCTGAGAAATCATTACCCGATGGCAGAATAATTGCCACCAAAGGCGAAGCTGGATACCAGGCCAAAACACTAGCTCCAGGATTGTATTGGGCTATGTGGCCTTGGCAATTTTCTATCGACATGGCTTCCTTTACGATTATCCCCGAAGGAAATATCGGGTTATTATTAAGTAAGGACGGTGCTGAAATCCCGACTGGGCGCATCCTTGCACAAAAGGTAAATTCAGATAATTTTCAGGATGCTACTATGTTTCTCGATAATGGTGGTCAAAAAGGAAGACAATCTGCCTTTGTAACGACAGGATCTTATCGTATTAACACCCATTTATTCGAAGTTATTATTTCTCCGCAAGTTGTTATTTCTGAAAACATGGTTGGAATTGTTACTGCAATGGACGGAGAACCTATACCAATAGGACAAATAGCTGGTAAATTTGTTGAAGGTCATAATAATTTTCAAGACATTGATCAGTTCCTGAAAAATGGAGGAAACCGCGGACTGCAGCCTCAAGTCATGCTTGCTGGTTCTTATTATATCAACCCATGGGCTGTCCAGATTGAGCAAACCCCAATGACAGACGTGCCTATTGGTTATGTTGGTGTTGTCATTTCCTACATTGGTGAAGACGGACAAGATGTAACAGGCGACACTTTCAAACATGGAAATATTGTTTCCAAAGGACAGCGTGGCGTATGGATGGAACCCTTTGGCCCAGGAAAATATGCCCTTAACAAATACACTACCAAACTAGAAGCTGTTCCTACAACCAACTTAGTCTTGAACTGGGCAGATGCAAGAAGTGAATCCCATAACTTAGATCAAAATCTTTCTACAATAACAGTTCGTTCCAAAGATGGTTTTCCTTTCAATCTAGATGTTTCGCAAATCATTCATGTACCAGCCAATGAAGCACCAAAAGTTATTGCCCGCTTTGGCAGCATGAATAATCTGGTTTCTCAAGTTTTGGAGCCTACTATAGGTAATTATTTCAGAAACTCCGCTCAGGAAAGTGATGTAATTTCATTTCTTTCGACAAGAAAAGAACGCCAGGAATCTGCTAAAAATCACATCAAAGTAGTTTTGGATGAATATAATGTGAATGCTGTAGATACCTTAATAGGAGATATCGTTCCGCCTGAGTCATTAATGAAAACCTTAACAGACAGAAAAATTGCCGAAGAAGAACAGAAAACCTATCAGACACAGAAAATGGCACAAGAACAGCGCCAAGGAGTCGAGAAGGAAACTGCCATTGCAGATATGCAGAAAGAAATTGTAAAAGCTTCGCAAAGTGTTGAAATTGCACAACGCACAGCCGATGCCACCGTAAAAAAAGCCGAAGGAGATGCTACAAGCTTAAAACTTAATGTAAATGCTGAAGCAGAAGCTACCAAAATGAGAGCCAATGCTGAAGCTGAAGCAACAAAAGCAAGAGCCGGCGCACAAGCTGAAGCTACCAAGCTTACTGCTAGTGCCGAAGCAGAAAGAATTTCTAAAACAGGTTTAGCAGAAGCCGAAAAAATCATGGCAATTGGTAAATCTACCGCTGAGGCTTATCAGCTTCAGGTTTCTGCGATGGGCGATGACAATTTTACCAAATACAAAATCACTGAAGAAATTGGAAAAGGAAAAATCAAAGTCATTCCTGATGTCCTGATTTCTGGAAGCAATGGAACAGATGGATCCATGAGCGGGCTTTTGGGGCTGAAACTTATGGAACTGATGGATGCAGATAAAAGCAAAATGACCAATAAAAAAGAATAAGAGGTTCAACCCCTATTTCTAAAGAAAATCTGCTGTAATAGGCAGATTTTTTGTTTTTATATCAACCGAATACATATCCATAACACGCGGACTATTAATATTCTATCTATAATAATATAGTATTTAATTTATAAACAAAAGTAAGAGTTATAACTTAATTTATTTAAAAAAGAAATTTAAAACCAACTTTAACAAAAAATTAAAATATTTTTATCATAAAAAAACAAAAATTTAAAAAAAAAGTTATATTTGTTACACCTAAACAATCCAAAATCAACCAAATACCGCTAAGTTATGAATCTAAAACAATCATTGATTATTGTATTTCTTTTGTTTACAAAAACGTTCTACTCCCAAGAAACAAAAAACGAAACAGCGAGTTCAGAAACAGCTTCCACGATTAAAACTGATAATACTGCAGCAGCTGCACCAGTAGATTTTAAAAAACAGATCCAAGAATTAAAAGAACAGGAAAAAGCATATTTAGCAAAACAAGAGGCTGAAAAAAAAGCTGCCAAAATCAAACAGGAAGCTGACAAAAAAGCAGCAGACGATGCTCAAAAAGCAGCAGATAAAGCCGCAACTCTAGCAAAAGCAGCAGAAGCAAAAGCAGCTGCAGAAGCAAAAGAAGCCGCAGAAAAGGCATCCAAAAATAAAGCAATAGCAGATAAGGCTCAGGCAGAAGCTGACAAAAAGGCCGCAGAAGCCGCCAAAGATGCCGCAAACAAAGCAGCAAAAGAAGCCGCAATTGCTGCAAAAACTCAAGCTGAAGCTGACAAAAAAGCCGCTGAAGAAGCAGAAAAAATCTCTAAAGAAAAAATAGCTGCTTATAAAAAAGAAGTAGATAACGCGAAAGAAGCAAAAGAAAAATTTGCTAAAGATGTTGAAAAACTCAAAAAGGAAAAAGAAGAAGCTGATCAAAAATTAGCCGCATCAGCCAAATTAGCATTACAAAAATCTACTCAATTAGAAGAACAAATTGCTAAAGCCCAAGCTGAAGCTGATAAAGCGGCAGCAGCTCAAGCTAAAATTGAAGCTGAGAATGCAGCAAAAAAATAGTTACCCAATACCCCACAATAAAAACCTAACCCAATTTAAATCTAACCAATTTAAAAACTGAAAATCCGTTGAAAAACGGATTTTTCTATTTTCAAGCATTAACACACACCAAAATTTTCTCTTTTTCAAAAATCCCTATCTTTACCAAAAAATAAATACCATGCAACATATAATTGACCGTTTTGTAGGCTATGTCACTATTGACACCGAATCTGATGCAAGCTCCAATACAACACCCAGTACTGCTAAACAATGGAATTTAGCCAATAAATTAGCTGACGAATTAAAAAACATCGGACTGGAAGATGTTACCATAGACGACAAAGCGTATATCATGGCTACTCTGCCAAGCAATGTCGATCATGAAGTTCCTGCAATTGGATTTATTTCACATTTTGACACTTCTCCTGACTTTTCTGGTGCGAATATAAAACCGCAGATTATTTCTAATTATGATGGTAAAGACATTATTTTAAACGCTGAAAAAAATATCATTTTATCCCCATCTTATTTCAAAGATTTACTGCAGTACAAAGGACAGACATTAATTACAACAGACGGAACAACCTTATTGGGAGCAGATGACAAAGCAGGTATTACTGAGATTGTAACTGCAATGGAGTTCTTGATTAACAATCCAGATATCAAACACGGAAAAATCAGGATTGGATTTACTCCTGATGAGGAAATCGGCCGTGGAGCTCATCATTTTGACGTTGAAAAGTTCGGAGCAGAATGGGCATATACCATGGACGGCAGCCAGATAGGCGAATTAGAATATGAAAATTTCAATGCGGCAGGAGCTAAAATTACCTTTAAGGGAAAAAGCGTTCATCCAGGTTATGCCAAAGGAAAAATGATTAATTCCATGCTTATTGCCAATGATTTTATCAATGAATTACCAGAAGATGAAACCCCTCAGAAAACGAAAGGATATGAAGGATTTTTTCACGTACATCACTTGTCTGGAAGTATTGAAGAAACTGTTCTGGAGCTGATTATCCGCGATCATAACAAATTAAAATTTGAAAAACGAAAAGAACTCATTCATAAAATAACCAAAAAATTCAACAAAAAGTTCGCCAGGCAATTTGGAGAAGACATTGTTATTGCCGAAGTAAACGATCAATACTACAATATGAAAGAAAAGGTCATTCCTGTAAAACATATTGTAAACATTGCCGAAAAAGCGATGAAAGAACTCGGCATTAAACCAATCATAAAACCTATACGGGGAGGAACTGACGGATCTCAGTTATCATACAAAGGACTTCCCTGCCCTAACATATTTGCCGGTGGTCATAATTTTCATGGCAAATATGAATATGTTCCCGTAGAAAGCATGCAAAAAGCGGTAGAAGTAATTGTTCGAATTGCCGAATTGACTGCCAAAGGCGATTATTTAAAAAAGTAAAACTTAATCGGCTCTGATATGGACATGATTAACCATTGGGGAAATGAATTGGATATTTTGAAAGCAATTATAGCCAAAACAGAATTGACTGAAACCAATAAATGGGGAGGCTGTGTGTATGTACTCGATAACAAAAACATTGTTGGTGTAGGAGGATTTAAAAAATTCTTCACGCTTTGGTTTTTTAACGGTACTTATCTCAAAGACGAGAAAAAACGTCTGGTTAATGCAAATGAAGGAATTACTAAATCACTGCGTCAATGGCGGTTTACATCCAAAGAAGAAATCCTTGAAGATGAGATTCTGGCTTATATCCTAGAAGCTATTCAAAACGAAAAAGAAGGCAAAATCATCAAACCTAAAAAAACAGCAGAAACAGCCGTAATCCCTGATATCCTGCAAAAAGAACTCAATGATAATATCCAATTGAAGGATGCATTTCTAAATTTCAGTCCTTACAAACAGAAGGAATTCATCGAATATATTGAAACTGCCAAACGGGAAGAAACCAAACGCTCTAGAATTGAAAAAATAAAGCCGATGATTTTAGACAATATTGGCCTGAATGACAAATACAGGTAAAGAAATTTTAAAATCCAATTTATAAATTCTCATATTTCAAATCTCAAGTTCCACACTAATGGAATTTGGGATTTTTTTTGTTAAAAACATTACCATTTCATTGCTATACAACACGGTAATCCTTTAAAAATCAGTAAAACCTTAACATTGGAGCATTAAAAATATTCACTATATTTGTTAATATACCGAAAACAATTTGGTAACACTGAAATATTTTTCAGAAAAAACTTCCCAATGCAGCATCAATAAAAATTAAATAATTCCTAAAATTACTAATTATGATAGAAAAAAAAGAAGAACAGCCCACTCCTGAAAAAGTGATACTTCCAGAATCACCAATAAACGAAAATAAAGAAGTTCCAAAGGCGGCTGTTTCCAAACCGGCACCAAAGCCAAGAACAGTCAGAACTGCTGCAGCTAAACCAGCAGCAGCTAAACCGGCCACTGTCAGAACAGCTGCCGTTAAACCGGTTACTGTAAAGCCTGCCCCGGTAAAACCAGCGGCTTCAAGATCCACTGTTACCAGAAAGACACCAGGTTCAAGTGACGCAAAAACTGCTGCACCACCTGCCGCAGTTGTTAAAGAAACTACTATTGAAGAAATTAAAACTGAAACACTAGCTGCTCAAGAAGATAAAAAAGATAAAAAGAAGAAAAAAGACAAATCAAAAATGAAAGAAAAAGAAAAAGAAAAAGAGAAAAAAGCAAAAGCGAAAGAGAAAGCCAAGAAGAAAGCAAAAAAAGCTAAGAAAGCCAAAAAAGAAAAAGCTAAAAAAGCAAAACTCAAAGCCAAACTCAAAGAAAAAAAAGCGAAAGCAAAAGCAAAAAAGTCAAAAAAAGGAAAGAAAAAATAACTCCTTAACCAATAAAAAATCCCAAATTCCAGTTATTTTTTAAACCGGAATTTGGGATTTTTTTATTTAAACGAAAACTAAGCCTTTTTAGACAAAGTTGCAGTCAGTTCCAAAGAAATTGAAGAACGCTCCATTTTTAATTTTCCAGCCATTGTCTCAATAATAACTGTCGCATCAGCAAGCTCTGCAATTTTACCGTGAATACCGCTTTTAGTGATTATTTTATCGCCAACTTTTAAGCCGTTTTCAAATTCTTTTTCATTTTTCGCTCTTTTTTGCTGTGGACGAATCATAAAGAAGTAAATAACTACGAACATCAATAGAAATGGCAAAAACTGTTGTATTTGTCCCATAATTTAATTTTTAATATTTGTTAATTGAATTTTATTGTTTTTGTTTTTTTGGAATTTGTTTTTTGGAGTTTGTTTTACATTAAGCCTCTTCCAATTTTTACAATTCTTTTCTTATCTTCAAGCTCTTTAACCAGATTATCCAAAATCCCGTTGATGAAAATACTGCTTTTGGGAGTAGAGTATTCTTTGGCTAATTCCAGATACTCATTCAAAGTTACTTTTACTGGAATCGAAGGAAATTTCAAGAACTCGCAGATTGCCATTTTCAGGATAATAGTATCAATTTCAGCAATACGCTCACTGTCCCAGTTTGGTGTTTTATCAATATATTCTTTAGCTAATTCGGTTTCGTTCAAAACTGTTTTTCTGAACAGATCTTTTACATAAGCCTTATCCTCGTTGTCTTTGTATAATTTTGGAACTCTAAAATTATCATCCTCACCTTGCGTGATTGCCTTCAGCTGTTTAACAATATGAGTGTTCACCAATGGAATATCATCAATCCAGGTTAATTTATCATCCTCAAGATAATCATATAGTTTTTCATTGGGAACTATAACTTCCGAAAAAATCGAAACAATAAATTCTTTGTCTTCCTCAAAAGTATTCACTCGATTGCTCATGTATTTGGCATACAATTCGCTTTCCTTGATAGCATTAAGCAGCAGAATAATATAATCGTCATTTAGTGTCCAATTATTTATCGAGCGGTTTTCTAAAGCAATACTTAAGGAATTATTCTCGGCAAGAATTTGAAAAATACTGTTTTTAATGAATTTTTCATTTGGATTGCGCTCTTCTTTGGTAGCCAAATGTTTCTGGCTTGACAGATGCAAAAAAACAGTTTCTTTTTTACAGATTTCTATCAGTGAAGAAAGCATAATAAGGTATAAATCTTGAATAGCGTCAATACTATGCATAAGGAATTTCTCCTCTTTTTCTAAATTATCAGAACCATTTTGATGCATTGCATAAATGGATTGCATGACTTTAACGCGGATGTGTCTTCTGTTTACCACCTTGTAAGAACTTTTAAAATTAAGTCTGCAAAATTAATACTTTCCTCTCTTAAATGAAAATTTATAACCGTTTAATTTAAGTCCTCAAAACAGCTGTCATTCTACGTAAATATAATCTCATTTTTTAGGAGCAGAAACAGTAGTACATTTCAGGAAACACTGCTCCCGCTATCCGTTGCAATCTTGCTGCCCGAACCCCGGGCAACAAGGATTTTTACTGCTATCGGGGCTAAACGGCACTATTTGATTTTCATAATTAATTACACTCAAAAATCATATAAAAAAAATCAGCTCCAGAATATCCAAAAAATATTCTAGAACTGATTTCAAAAAGAATTACAAACTAACCCCCAAACTATTTTGCGTTTTCTATTTTTCTTAAATCAATACGGTTTTGAGCAATAGTCAAAGCTGCCTGATGAGTCGTGATACTATTTGCAGCAGCGTAATCGAAAATTTCCAATGTTGTATTGTAAATGTTTTCTGTTCTGCGCATGATTTCAGCTTTATCATAATGTTCAATTTCTGCATAAACATTGATAATACCGCCTGCATTAATCAGGAAATCCGGAGCATAAAGAATACCTCTTTCCTGCAGAATCAATCCATGTGTATTCTCGTTTGCCAATTGGTTATTAGCCGCACCGGCAATCACTTTTGCTTTTATTTTATTTACTGTATTGTCATTGATTGTTGCCCCCATTGCGCAAGGTGCATAAATATCGACATCGGCACTGTACAAATCGTCTCCCGTAAAAACCTGTGCATTATATTTAGCAGCCACCTGATATAATTTTTCTTCATTGATATCAGAAATAAAAACCTGCGCTCCTTCTTTTGTCAAATATTCAACCAAAGTTTCTCCTACGTGCCCAATTCCTTGAACCAATACTTTTTTTCCTTCTAATTTTTCGGAACCAAACTGCTGTTTGGCAGCTGCTTTCATCCCCATGTATACTCCAAAAGCCGTAACAGGTGATGGATTTCCAGCTCCTCCTCTTTCTTCAGAAATACCGGTTACATAAGGAGTTACATCCCTTACAATATCCATGTCGGCAGTTTCCATTCCAACATCTTCAGCTGTAATATATCTTCCGCTAAGTGAATGTACAAACTCACCAAATTTCCTCATGAGTTCTGGTGTCTTTTGGGTTTTGGCATCACCAATGATTACTGCTTTTCCACCGCCAATATTTAATCCTGTAATAGCGGCCTTATAAGTCATTCCCCTAGAAAGACGCAGAACATCATTCAAAGCTTCCCATTCATTAGCATAATTGAACATCCGTGTACCTCCCAAAGCCGGTCCCATAACCGAATTATGAATACCTATAATTGCTTTTAATCCTGTATCTTTGTCATTGCAGAAAACAATTTGCTCATGACCATTGAAAGACAATTGTCCAAAAACAGGATCCATTTTTTGAAGATCTTTACCAGTTGTAACTGTAGCATCCATAATACTATTTTTATTAGTTAAAAAATACGAATTTATCAAAAAGACACTTCAAACATACGTAAAAAATAAATATACATCAATAAATTTACTTAGAAATAAATATTTATTAATAATAATTGAAAATATTTATTTTAACATAATTGTTAAAATTCAGACATTAAATAAACAGCAAAATCAATTATATACCGAATCCTCATAATATGAAAGAATTACGTTATTTAAATAAATATTTCGTCAAATACAAATTCAGCTTTTTACTTGGTATAATTATCACCATAATCGCACAAATATTTTCTTTATTTACTCCAAAACTCATCAGCAAATCATTTAATGAAATAGAAGCCTTTGCCAAAAGCAGCACAGCTGACACCAGCGTAATCAGCCAGCAGCTGATTTCAAATATTTTATTAATTATTGCCACTACAATCGTTGCAGGATTTTTGACATTTTTGATGAGACAGACATTAATCGTAATGTCGCGCCATATTGAATTTGACTTAAAAAATGAAGTTTTCCATCAATATGAAAGGCTTTCTCAAAATTTCTACAAACAGAACAGAACTGGTGATTTAATGAATAGGATCAGTGAGGATGTTTCAAAAGTACGTATGTATGTTGGGCCGGCTGTAATGTATTCGATAAACACCTTTATCCGCTTTGCAATCGTGATTGGGTACATGTATAATGTTTCGCCAAGATTAACTTTATACACAATATTGCCGTTGCCTATATTATCATATTGCATTTTTAAATTGAGTTCAGAAATCAACAAAAGATCTACCACTTTTCAGCAGTATTTATCAAAAGTATCGAGTTATACTCAGGAAGTTTTTTCAGGAATCAGAGTGATAAAAGCGTATTCATTAGAAAATCAGCATCAGGACAACATTGCCGATCTGGCCAATGAAAGCAAAAGCAAAAGCTTGAGTCTTGCAAAAGTTCAGGCACTGTTTGGACCACTGATGATTGCGCTGATTGGTGTGAGTAACCTGGTGGTGATTTATTTTGGAGGTTTAATGTACATAAACGGCACCATCAAAAGCATAGGAACTATAGCAGAATTTATTCTATATGTTAACATGCTGACTTGGCCCGTTGCTTCATTGGGATGGGTTTCATCAATGGTTCAAGAAGCTGAAGCTTCGCAGAAAAGGCTCAATGAGTTCTTGAAAATTGTTCCCGAAATACAAAACCAAAATCCTAATGCTTCAAAAATAGACGGGAATATTACATTCAGCAATGTAAGTTTTACTTATGAAGACACAAATATTAAAGCACTGCAAAATGTAACTTTCACAGTAAATAAAGGAGAAACTTTGGCTATTTTGGGAAAAACAGGCTCGGGAAAATCGACAATTTTAGCATTACTTTCAAGGCTTTATGATGTTACTGACGGACAGATTCTGATTGACAATAATGAAATCAGCCAAGTCAACTTATTCGATTTAAGAAACAGCATCGGCGCTGTTCCTCAGGACGCCTTTTTATTTTCTGATACGATTAAAAACAACATTAAATTCGGCAAAGAAGATGCTACTGATCTGGAAGTAGAATCGGCTGCAAAAAGTGCTGTAGTTCATGACAATATCATCAATTTTAACAACGGATATGACACGATTTTAGGCGAACGTGGCATTACGCTTTCCGGTGGTCAGAAACAGCGTGTTTCTATCGCCAGAGCCATTATAAAAAATCCGCCAATATTACTCTTTGATGATTGCTTGTCGGCAGTTGATACCGAGACCGAAGAGGCCATTTTGAACAATCTTTATGAAATATGCAAAGATAAAACTACCATAATTGTAAGCCACAGGGTATCGTCTGCCAAGAATGCCGATAAAATCATAATTCTTGACGAAGGCAGGATAATCGAACAAGGCTCTCATAATCAATTAATAAACAAAAATGGGTATTATGCTGCACTTTATTTAAAGCAACTTTCAGAAAAAGAATTGCTTTAAATGTTGGATAATACATATATTTTTATGATTTTTGATTGCTATTAAATAAAAAATGACGAAAAGATTATGAGAGAAAATGATATGTTAGAAAAAGAAGAAATATTCTCAAAAGTTTTAAGAGCTGGAAGAAGAACCTATTTCTTTGATGTTAGAGCTACCAAAGCTGATGATTATTATATTACGATTACCGAAAGTAAAAAATTCACAGAAGAAGACGGTTCTTTTCATTTTAAAAAACATAAAATCTATTTGTACAAAGAAGATTTTACTGCATTTTCGGAAATCTTAGAAGACATGACTTCTTACGTTTTAAACCACAAAGGCGAAGAGGTAATCTCTGAAAGACATCAGAAAGATTTCAAAAAAGAATATGCTTTAGACAAAACAGACGAAGAAGGCGTACCAAGCACCTCGAGTTTTACTGATATCGATTTTGACGATATTTAATTAAAAGAATAAAACAAAAACAGTCCAAAGATCTTATGATTTTTGGACTGTTTTTGTTTTATAAAGTTCACAGATAATTTGTATTACTCCGATATTATTTTTGAAGATTTAAAGACCTTGACCCATTTTTCTTGAGATTCTGGTGTTATCTCTTTTTGCGGTGCTGACCAAACATTACAAAATAATTTATTTTCTCCCTGTATTATGTACCAGATCTGAGATTCGGACAGGTGTTAAATTTTAAGAATAAACCAAGGATATTGCGCTTTGTAGTCCTGCTCAATTATTGTTCTTTTTGCTGTTGGAACATATTTCAACGGCGGATAGAAAGCTTCGACCCTGCTTAATGGCACATATAGAGAATCACGGCATATATCAGTTGCCAGGCTTTCGCTGGAATTTCCAATAAATTCTTTGTCTTTTAAAAATATTATCCTGGTTAGCATACCCCCAATGTCATCTTGCTGATCAGCTATATGCCAGCCCTCATCTTTTGGCCAGTTAATGGTAAATTTCTCCGTGTTTAAAATGGATTGCGCATTACTGATGCTGTATATAAAAAATACAAATAGAACGATACTTTTTACCAGTCTTCTCATTAATTTGAGGTAATATAAAATTAAAAATGCTTATTTAAGATACTAAAAATGCGGAACAGCTGTTATCTCTCACAAATTTCCTTCAGCTTGTCGAGTGCTTTCGGGTATGTCTGATTCATATAATCCAATAAATCTTCAGCAGCGTCTAAGTCTACTGTTACATTTGTTACCCCATTGTTTTCTTCGAAAGTATAATTTTCAAATCCGTTTGCCCATTTTTCAACTTCTGGTCCTTCTGTCACTTCCTGATCCTCTTTTAAAATACCATAATGCTGAATCGATACAAACTGGTTTGGAATGTTTGCAGCAATTTTAGAAACCATGCCTCCCTTTTGTCCTTTGCTGTCTACTCCAGTAAATAGAATTTTACTTCCCTTGTCCCAGCTTCCCTCATAGGCCGATGTAGGGTTAAACAATGATGTCCATTCCTCATAGTCAGATTTAGTGCTGATACCAAGCATACTATCATATACCTTAGCTTTAGGAGCATTGATGCTTATTTTGAATTGTAACTTTTTCATAATTATTAATTTTAAAGTTAATACATCCAGTTGCTATTAATACGGTATAACGCAAATATGCAAATAAACTTATAAAAAGAACGTGTAAAAAAAGGTCTAGCGATTTGCTTAATCTTCCCAATACAAAACCAATTTCAAATTAAACCTAATACCAAATCCGTTGTAGCGGTTACCAGTAGTACTTCTTATGTATTCTTTGTCGTATTTTTTTCATTCAAAATTTGATCAATGGCAATTTTGGCTTCATTCACTAATTGAACATTATTCCTTCTTTTAATTAATTCTTCTGAAGAAAGGTTTTGAAATTCACGTTGAAAAAAGAAATTTTATTTTCTTGTGTTTTTCTAACTTCAGTTGACTCAGCATCAAACCATTTTTTCTTTAAATCTATTAATTCCCGTAACTTTATGAAAATCAATATTATTAATAATATTAAAGGAATCAGTTGTACAAATCCCATCGATAAACTAAAAGCTTCGCTGAATTTAACCGCATTGAAGACTGAGAGAATTAATGCGAATGTTAGCATCCCTAGACTTAAATCTTTTTTTTCAAGTAGGAGAGCCGTTGAAACAGTCATTGCACTTAAAATTCCAAATATAAATTGAGGACAAAAAGATGGGTTTCTGATAATTGAAATTATTATACTTATCCAAAGCATTATAATAATCACTATTTCAGTTGTCGGTTTTCGCATTCGTCTTCTTTTAGTATTAATGCTAACATCCCCTTGCTACAAGAGGTTTGGGGTTAAATTAAGCCAAATCCCCAAATCTCTTGTAGCAAGTGTTGTGCGATCGGCTTTATTTTTTAGCAGTTATTTTTTCTTTAGGAATTCTTTTCGCAACATTTTTTTTAGTTTTTCTACTTGCAATAAAATCACTAATTTCTTTTCTCTCTTGTTCTGTCAAAGGAGGACTTTGAATAATAAAATCTACACCTTTAGGTTCTTTTATTAAGTTCATAGCTTTAAGATTTAAAATATTTTTTTACTAACTTTTTGGCTGATTCAGTTTCTATAATCATTCTTTGATTTTTAAAATGATAAGCTCCTAAAGTTTCTTCGTAATGTTTAATTAAGTTTGTTTTTGCTGTAAATGCTACAAAACCATCAAAGCCTTTTTGGAATGAAACTTTGCAAGCATAAGCTACTAAATTTCCCGCAACACCTTCGTAAAGTTTGTCTTTTCCAATGTTGAATGGAGAACTTTCGAGTAAATTCATATAAATATGATCTTGTTCAATTGTTATACTCAAAAGACCTTGTAATATTGATGAGTTATTTACAATTGTTAGTTTGTAAACTTCTTTTTGTAAATCTTTAAATTCTGATTTCCAATCAAAATTCCATCCATTTTTTTTAGTTACATTTTTCAAGTCCACAGTTGTCATTCTGCTAACTTCAGTTTGAAAACTGTCTCCTGAAATGGTGTTCAAAATCGAATCAGTTAATTTATCAACTATGAAATCTTGCTCTATTTGAATTTTATTGCTCATACTTCAAAAATACGAAATATTTTGAAGTATAGAAAACGCAATTTTCGGCATAAATTCCTCCTTAGCGTGGTAAAGCTGTCGCACAACATTGAATATGCTATCTCTCTGATACAAGATGCCATTTTATATAACATCCTCAGCATTTCCTTTTTTCAAATATAACCAATAATAATTACAATCCTGAAAAGTGCATTGTAGAAACGAAAAGCACATTCGACCCCTATATATCAGTTTTAAGCCATTAGCACACAAAAATTTTAATTCAGAAAATAAAAGGATCAAGAACAAAACCTGGGGAGGAATGTCAAAATAAAATCAGAAATTTGTAGTCTAAGAATTATATATGACTCCA
>NZ_JBDLZZ010000019.1:14159-73477 GCF_040049115.1 Flavobacterium aestuarii | reverse complement strand
AATTTTGCGCACTTGTTTCATAAGTTAAAAGTAAGATTTATTCTTAACTTTTTGTGCTCGCTAAGTTAGCATGTCCACTCATCCTTTTTAAATATTTCATAATCTTACTAGAAGTTTAACTCACACTTCTTATTTACAACCTTTATTGTTTTATGTATTCAAGAAACGTAATTATAAAAAAGAACTTTTCACAAAAGAAGAGGTTAAAACCTACTTAAAAAAATCACTCTTACTTATATGGATTTGACTAATTTATATAGATTTACATTAAATTAATTTTTTTTTAATAAATGGTTGTTTATATGAAAATTTTTGTAGGATTAAGTAAAAGTGATTATTTTTCATACCATAATAATAGAAGAGGAATATTTAAAATAGGACGTATTTTAGGTATAAATAATGATAATTATGATACAATCGTTCCTGTTTTTAATAGTTACGATTGTATAAAAGAAGTTTATGGTTGTTATTTTTTAATTATAGAAAACTTCAATAGTTGTTTAGAATATTTTGGTAAAAAAATATATAGTGATAGAAGGATTAGGAATGATTTTAATTATGATTATAGGGTGACCACTTCAATTAAATCATTCAATAATATTAAATATGTACAATATAATGGTTTACATAAAAAATTAGAAGAATCTTTTGTGTTGTACTTTCTTACATTGGAGGATGATATTAAAAATTTTGTTGTTGAAGTTATACATAAATCGAAAGAAATAGAAATTATTTTGAAATTTGAATATATAAATACGTTAAAATTTAATTCTTTCACTTCATCTTTTGAACAACCTACTAATAAATTTAAACTTGATAGGAGTGAATTAAACGAACATTTTCTAGTTCGATTTGAACATATTAAAAATCAATATGATTTAGATTATACAATTATTGATTATCAATATGACATCTTTTCACCAAGATATAATAAAATCGTTTTAATATCAAAATACCCTAAATCTAACAGATAACTTATTTTGTAAAATCTTTTGTGATAATGAAGTTTTAATTAAGTTAATAGTTTTTTCTCAATCTGATTTTTATTTTTCCTTTTTTTTAATCTCACTTACTACCTCGTTAAGAACTACTAAACTTAAATCATAATTATCTTTATTTAATTCGTACCCAATATACTTTCTTCCCAATAGTAATGCCGTTTTACCCGTTGTTGCTGATCCCGAAAATGGGTCTAAAACAATATCTCCAATATTAGAAGTTGTTAGTATGGGAAGTAAGGGTAAATACTCCGGCATCAATGCAGGATGATCTTTAGTTGGGTCTATTCTTTGTAATTCAACTTGACGATTAGCGGCATTTGGCCCCGTAATAACATCTCCAATTTGATGTTCTTCAATAAAATCTTTGAACTTTTGAACCCCTCTAGCTAGGGTATATCCCGATTCAGTTTTTTCAGAAGAAGTAGTTTTTCTACCTGCTGGGGATGTAACGATCTTGATTTCTTCGTCTGTTTTAATTGAAAACTCATTATAGGTGTAGTTATCAATATCTTTTACTAGATGAAATACCTTCTCATAAGTTGGTTGTAATCTTTTGCTGTTTGGTAGAGGGATTGGATTGGTTTTTCTCCAAATAATTTCATTCACAATAAACCAACCTTCTTTATCACACATTTCTAAAAGTAATCGTGTCGGAATTAGGAGATTCTCACCTTTACTATATGTTTCACCAATATTTAAAAAGAATGAACCCTCTTTTTTCAATACTCTTTTGACATCTTTAAAATGTTTGGCTAGATTTTTAACGAATTGTTGAGGTGTTGATTCGTGTCCCAATTCATTTGTATCCTCAGTACTATTGCCGTAATATCTTAAATTAAAATAAGGGGGACTGGTAAATACAACTTGGACAGAATTACTTTTTACCTCATCCATTTTTTCAGATGATTTATTGTAAATACTATAATCATCATTTGCAATAGGTCTTAAAGATTGTTTTTGTAATTTTTCTTGAACTTTTCTATCATCTATGATAGTTTTCATCATAGTATGAGCTCGATTAGCTGTTAGGTCACCTTTTATAACCTTTTCTAAAAGCCCAATATTTTTATTTTCCTCAGTTTCTTTTTCAAAGGCAACGACATCCATAATACGGCGCAAGCTTGATGCTGATATATCACCAATTACTTTGGCCGCAATATCAAATCTATCCTTACCAACCGTTCCATAACTATTTGGCTTATCTCCAATTAAATCCTTTCTTTTTCCTTGATTAACTCCAAGAGTTCCTAGAATACTTTCGGCCTCTCTTATTATTTCACCAGTAGTTTTTTTTCTTTGTTGATTATGGAAAACAATTTTATCACCTTCATTTTTGGTGGTATCTGTTCGTATTGCTTTTATATACTTTTTACCAAGAAACATAAATGCTCTATATCTTCTATTACCTGATATGATGAAGTTTTCTTCATTTATTACAATAGGTTCTAACTGTCCTACCGCTTCAATGGTTTTAGCAAGAACCTTTATATCTTTACTGTTCTTTTTATATTCATAAATTGATAATGATGTTGGATGAGGTTTAATTTCTGAAAGTTCAATTTCAAAAACTTCCATCGTTTCCATTTGTTCCTCTTCTTCAAAAACTTGACTTTGCATTTAATTTGACTTTAAAGTTATCAAAAAAATAACTTTCTGTCAGATGAAAGAAAGTTATACTCTTTGAAACAAATATAAATAATAAGTGAATCCATTCTCTTGAATTCATTAGATTTTAATCAAGTTTTAAAATTTTAACCTGTAATTCTAGTATCCTATTTTTCAATCTTAATTTCTCCTTTTTTTTAAAGTCTTTCTCAATAAGTAATTTATCATTATTGATTTTAATATTGGCCTGGCATTTTTTGATTTTATTCCAGTCTGTCATTTGTCTTATTTAATTTTTCAATAAGGATGATTTCCATTAATTTAAACAATGTTGTTTCAGGATATAAATACAAATTCTTGTATTTAACAATTTCGGTTTGTTGTTTTTTTATTTCCCTTTGAACTTTGGAACGTGGAACTCTTAGAATTTGTTTGATGGTTTCTATGTCATATAGTATTTTATCGTCTTTTATAAATTTTATCATTTTTTATTCTCCAATATTTTTTTTCTAAAGATCTATACTCTTTTATGAGGTCATCAATATTCTCATCGTCTTGGTCTTCATCTTTTTCATCTTGAACCTCATCATCACTATTTATGATTTTATCAAATTCATCAGATATATTTTCTTTTGGTTCTATTGTCTCTTCGTCTGGGAGTTCTTGAATTTCTTTGTTGTATTTCTCAACAATAAACTTGATAAAGTTGGTGTGTAAGTGTGTTTTCTTTTTCATAATATAATCTCTTTTTTTCTTAGAATTAAAACAAATTGTTTCAATCCATTTATTATATATTCAAGAATTTGGAATAGTTTTTTTTAAGATGGATTTTTTATAGGGGTAGTAAATTCATTAGTAAGTGAAATTGCGGACAGGTATGATTAATTGTATTAGCATGTATATACATTTCTTAGGTATTGGTTCAATATTTTAAAACGATTGACTTTAACTACTCTTCTGTTCTTTTTTACTACCTTTGCAACGTTTAAAATAAAAAAAGTAGATAATAAAGTTTCCCACTTTTTATCCCACTTTAAAAGAAGTTAATTTTAAATGTTTAAAAATCAATAAATTACAAATAACTATACTTTTGCGCATGCAACACAACGTACTTATTTTAGATTTCGGATCGCAATACACACAGCTTATTGCGCGTAGAGTTCGCGAATTAAATATATTCTGCGAAATTTTTCCTTTCAATCATTTTCCAGATGATTTATCAAGTTATAAAGCCGTAATTCTTGGAGGAAGCCCTTTTTCTGTTAGAGGAGAAGATGCACCACATCCAGATTTATCACAAATCAGAGGTAAGCTTCCTATGCTTGCCGTTTGTTACGGAGCACAATATCTAGCCCATTTCAGTGGTGGAGAAGTTGCTGCTTCTAATACAAGAGAATACGGAAGGGCGAATTTGTCTTATATTAAAGAAGGAGAAACTTTCTTCGATGGCGTTTCAGAAAACAGCCAGGTATGGATGAGCCACAGTGACAGTATTAAAGCCCTGCCGGTTAATGGAGTAAAATTGGCGAGTACTCACGATGTGGAATTTGCTGCTTACAAAATTGAAGGGGAAACTACTTATGCTATTCAGTACCATCCAGAGGTTTTTCACTCTACTGACGGATCAAAAATGTTAGAAAATTTCCTGGTGAAAATTGCTGAAGTTCCTCAAAACTTCACTCCAAATGCTTTTGTTGAAGAAATCGTAGCGGAAATGAAAGAGAAAATCGGAGACGACAAAGTTGTTCTTGGACTTTCAGGAGGTGTAGATTCAACAGTAGCTGCCGTTTTATTGAACAAAGCTATAGGGAAAAACCTGTATTGTATTTTTGTTAATAATGGACTGCTTCGTAAAAATGAATTCGAAAGTGTTTTAAATCAATACGAAGGAATGGGGCTGAACGTGAAAGGAGTAGATGCTTCACAGCGTTTTTATGATGCCTTGGCAGGAGTTACAGATCCTGAATTAAAAAGAAAAGCAATTGGTAATGCTTTTATCGAAGTTTTCGATGATGAGTCACACAAAATTGAAGATGTTACCTGGTTAGCCCAAGGAACGATATATCCTGATGTAATCGAATCGGTTTCGGTAAAAGGGCCATCGGCAACTATCAAATCGCACCATAATGTAGGCGGTCTGCCTGATTATATGAAACTGAAGATTGTTGAGCCTTTGCGTATGCTTTTCAAAGATGAGGTCCGCAGAGTAGGAGCAACTTTAGGAATTGATCCAGAATTATTAGGAAGACATCCTTTCCCAGGACCAGGATTATCTATTCGTATTTTAGGAGATATCACATTAGAAAAAGTACAAATTTTACAAGATGTTGATAAAGTGTTTATCGACGGATTAAAATCTTGGGGTCTGTATGATAAAGTATGGCAGGCTGGTGCTATTTTGCTTCCTGTAAACAGTGTAGGTGTAATGGGCGATGAGCGTACTTATGAAAAAGTAGTTGCTCTTCGTGCGGTAGAATCTACAGACGGAATGACTGCAGACTGGGTACATTTGCCATATGAATTCTTAATGAAAGTTTCCAATGATATTATCAATAAAGTAAAAGGTGTGAATCGTGTCGTTTATGATATTAGTTCAAAACCGCCTGCAACAATTGAGTGGGAATAGTAATTTTTTTAACATTAAGTCGTTACATTTGTAACGACTTAATTGTTTAAACCTACTTATTTATGAAAGAATTTTCAAGATTTTTATTGTTTGTTGCTTTTGTATCAAATGTCTCTTTTGGACAGCAATCAGCAACTAAGCATACAGTATTAAAAGGCGAAACAATCCCCCAGATCGCTCAAAATTACAAAACTACACCTTCTGAAATTTACAAGTTAAATCCAGAAGCCCAGAATGGAATTTCAGAAAATCAAGTCCTTTCGATTCCAGAATTACTTCCACAAAATCAAATTACTCATACAGTTGCTCCAAAGGAAACATTGTTTGGTCTGGCATCTAAGTATAATGTTACGGTAGAAGCTATTCAAAATACAAACCCGGCAGTTTTGACTAATGGATTGCAGGTCGGTCAGGAGCTGATTATACCGCAAGAATTAAAATCAGGAACAGTTTCGTCCAAAAATACCCATTTAGTGCAGCCAAAAGAATCATTGTTCAGCATTGCACGGCTTTATAATGTATCGGTTGAAGATTTAGATAAGGCGAATACCGCTCTTTTGAAAAATGGACTGCAGATTGGACAGGAAATTACCATTCCAAATAAAAAGAAAACACTTGACGGGAGAGTGAGAGTTATCAATGCCGAAACTGTTTTTTATGTGGTAAAACCAAAAGAAACTAAATATTCGATTGCTAAGCAATTTGGGATTACCGTGCAGCAATTGGAATCTCAAAATCCCGAAATTGTTAATGGTTTGACTGAAGGAAATAAGTTGGCAATTAACGTTAAGGAAGTGAAACCTTCCAATGAAAATGAAGAACTGATGCTTGCTTTGGCAGAAAAGCAAGTGGTGGTTGAGAAATCTAAAGCGAAGGAAAAAGAAATTAACAGCCTAAAAGATAAACTAGAACTGCAGCAGGAAATCAATCAAAGAGTAGTTAAGGTTAATGGTCTTTTGATAGATTTGAAGGAAATTGATAATACAAAGGAAAGTTCTGCTGAAAAATTGAAATTTGTTTTAGAAGCTAATAAAAATATACAGGAAATTCTTTTGGTAAAACTGGACTCGTTGGTTAATACGATGAGTAAAGATTTGACGGCACTAAAAAAGACAGAACTGGTAGACCTTGATGAATCAGTCCGCTTGCAAAAAATATCAAATGAAAATATCCAGAAAACAAATGAATTGTCACAGCAGCTAAAAAAACAGCTGGCTGATAATAGAAAAGTATATACAAATCTGATGGACAAAGCAGAGCGCATTGCTGTTGAAGAAAATCAGGCTTACAAAAAAAGCATCAGAGAAAACAGTAAATCACAGCCAGCAGAACCAAAAACAGTAAAATTAACTCCAGCTGAGTTAAAAACGATGGAAATGCAGCAGCGTGTTCGTGATCTAAATAATATCAAGCTGATTACAAAACTGGATTCGCTTAATAATGAAAGTAAATCTGAACTTAGATTACATATAAATAAAGCCGATTTTTACAGCAAGCAGGCTAGAGCATTTGATGATAATCTAGCTAAACTAAAAAATCAGAGCTATCAAAATAAGGCTTCAGAAGCTCAAGCAAAAACTAAACCAGCTGCAGTTTCAAAACCTTTGTCTCTGGAACAGATAAAAAAAGAATTGGCAAAACAGCCAGCTAAAGTCAAAACTATCAAAATTGAGAAAGTTGAAGGTGTGAAAGATTTAAAAACTGGGTATTATATAGTTCTAGGCAGTTATAAAGATGCGAAGGAAAGAGATATTTTTATCAAGAAATTATCAGATGCTGGCGCTTTGGAAAGCAATTTCTTCTATAATATAAATGTGATTTCCTATTATGTGTATTCAAAAATAGTAACAACACAAGAGGAAGCGCAATACGAATGTATTCAAAAACAGGGTAAACCGCTTTTTGAAAAAATGTTTATAGCAAATGTAGTTTCTGAGTAACTCAATAAAAGAATAAATTAACAATCTGTAGAGAAAATATCTGTTATAAAGACTGTATTTTTACTAAAATTATAACTTGACCTTATTAATATGAACTATTTTTTTGTAACAATTTTCACGATGTTTTTTTCGCTGACTTCAGTTTTGGCGCAAGAAAAGATTGATAAATATATCGTTGGCAAGGGGGAAACAGTAAATCAAATTGCTCAAAAATTTAATGTTACTCCTTACGATATTTATAAACTCAATCCCGATGCTCAAAAAGAATTGAAACCCAATAGTGTTCTGCTGATTCCAAAAAGTAAAGGAAAGATGGCAGCTGCTGAAACAAAGACAGCAGCTCCTATGGTTAAACAGCAGCTAAAAACGCATTTGGTATTGGCAAAAGAAACGTTATTCAGTATCGAAAAAAAATACGATGTAACCGACGCTGATTTGAAAAAAGCAAATCCAGACCTTGAAAAACTAGGCTTGCAAGTAGGCCAGGTTTTGACTATTCCTCTTAAAAATGCTCCAAAAACCAGTACAGTGACTAAAACAGCAGTTGTTTATCATACGGTTCTGGCAAAGGAAACCAAGTATTCTATTGCCAAGCTTTATAATATAACTGTAGCCGAATTGGAACAGAAGAATCCTGAAATTATACCAAATCTGACCGTAGGATATGAGCTGTTGATAAAAGGAACCAGACCAAAAGCAGTTGTGAAAACCACTGCAGAAACGAAAGCTGTGCCTGTAAAGCCAACAGCTGTAAAATCAGTAACAGCAGCTGAACCTGTAAGTTATATTGATTACACAGTAAAAGCCAAAGAAACTTTTTATAGCTTGTCCAAACAATTTGGCTTGACCCAGCAGCAGTTAATTGATTTAAATCCTAACTTATCAGCTGGTGTTCAAGACGGAATGGTTTTGAAAGTGCCATCAAAATCAAATCAGATTGCGTCTAATACTATAAAGCAAAAAGTTGCCTTGACCAAGAAAAACAGTAATGACAAAAAGACTTTGGCGTTGTTATTGCCTTTCAATATTGCCAAAAATGGTGATACCATCAGTGCCAATGTCAGCCGCTTGAATAATGATAAATTTCTGAATATGACTTTGGATTTTTATGCAGGAGCTTTGGTAGCAATAGATTCAGCAAAGCAGTTAGGTGTTAATCTGGATGTGAAGATTTTTGATTCGAACGAAGCAAAAACGACTTCAAACGTGGCTGCGATTTACAGTAATAATGATTTGGCCAGTGCCGATGCTGTTGTTGGGCCATTTTATCAGACTAATGTAGAAAAAATGGCCAATCTGCTAGGTCAAAGCAATGTGCCGGTTATTTCGCCACTGTCAAAAGATGCAGGAAATCCAACACCAAATCTATATCAGTCAATTGTTCCAGCTACTGATTTGAAAACGGCAATGTTCGATTTTTTAAAAGCAAAGCAAGGCAATACAATAGCTGTGATTGACAAGAAAAGAGAAACCATCAGAAAATACATTTTAGAGAATCAAAAAGAAGTGAAAATTGCGCCATTAACGCCAACCGGAGGTTTAAATGTAGAAGGTTTCAAAAGCCAGCTGGTAAAAGACAGAATGAATTATGTTATTCTCGAAACTGCCAATACCGGAATGATTAAATATACAATAAATGCAATGGTCAGTGTAATGGCTGGTTATCAAGTACAGCTGGTGATTCTTGAGCCAAATGAAACTTTGGATACCGATGAAATAAGTTTTGAAAATTTAACCAAACTGCATTTGATGTATCCTTCGGCAACCCGCGAGAACAATTCTCCTGAGGCTCAGATCTTCATGCAGAGTTATCGAAAAAAGAATAAAGTCAACCCGAGTACTTTTGCAATCCGTGGTTTCGATATCACTTTTGATACGATGATGCGTCTGGCTCAGGACAAAACCTATCAGGAAACTGCAGAAACAATGATAACCGAACAAGTTGAAAACAAATTCGAATATCATAAAAAAGAAGAAGGCGGTTATGTCAATAAAGGAGTTTACATTCTCTATTACGACACGGATTTGACAGTAAAAGAAGCGAAATAGAAAGCAAGTGCAGATTGCAGTTCGGTTTGCAGAGATTATTTTTTGTTTTCTGTTAACTGACAAACCAAAACCATCAACCAACAATTAAAAAAAATGACTTCAAAAGTAACTTATTTAGGAGATTTAAGAACTTCCTCAATACACATACAATCAGGAACAGAAGTACTTTCTGATGCTCCAGTGGATAATAATGGAAAAGGAGAAGCTTTCTCTCCAACTGATTCAGTTGCCAATGCTTTGGCGACCTGCATGATGACGATTATGGGAATCAAAGCAAGGGATCTGAATATTGATTTTAAAGGTTCTACAGCGGCTGTTACCAAAATCATGAACGCCGAACCAAGACGTATTGGTGCCATCGAAATTATTTTTGAAATGCAGGGTGTTTCGGAGCAAAAAGACAAAACAATTCTGGAAAGAGCTGCAATGACCTGTCCGGTTTTCCTGAGTTTGAATACTGAGATTAAAAAAGATGTTAGTTTTATCTGGAAATAAAAAGGATACAATAATAATTTTCAATGAAAGAAGCGCTGTATTTGTGCTTCTTTTTACGTTTAAAAATGGACGAAAACCAAAAACAGCTTATTAAACTAGCACATACAAAAATGCCTTTCGGTAAATACGAGGGCTGGTTTCTTATCGATATTCCTGAATATTATATTGTGTGGTACAGCAATAAAGGTTTTCCAAAAGGAGAACTGGGTGAACAATTGAAATTAGTTCACGAATTAAAACTCAACGGACTCGAAGAACTGATTCGGAATATAAAAAAGAAGTACCCAAAACCTTAATTGGAATGTTAATTTATTGAAATTTTGATAGTTAAAACCAAGTTACTTGCTAATTAGCTAATAATCCTTTTAGTCTAAAAATCTAATAATCTAACGCTCTAGTATTCCAATTAAATTTGTACTTTTGCCACGTTTTTTACACAACTGCAATACAAACAACAACTAGAATGAATCAAACGAAATATATTTTTGTTACTGGTGGTGTGACTTCTTCTTTAGGAAAAGGAATTATAGCGGCATCTTTAGCAAAATTGTTACAGGCAAGAGGATATAGGACAACTATTCAAAAATTTGATCCCTATTTAAATGTTGATCCAGGAACCCTGAATCCCTACGAACATGGCGAATGCTATGTAACAGATGATGGTGCCGAAACAGATTTGGATTTAGGTCACTACGAACGTTTCCTCAATGTACCGACTTCTCAAGCCAACAATGTAACTACTGGAAGAATTTATCTTTCGGTAATAGAAAAAGAACGCCGAGGAGAATTTCTAGGGAAAACAGTTCAGGTTGTACCTCATATCACCAATGAAATTAAGGATAGAATGCAATTGCTGGGTAATTCTGGTGATTACGATATTATTATTACTGAGATTGGAGGTACTGTCGGAGATATTGAATCATTGCCTTATATTGAGTCAGTTCGTCAATTGGTTTGGGATTTAGGTGAAAATAATGCTATCGTAATTCATTTGACTTTAGTGCCATATTTGGCAGCAGCGGGCGAATTAAAAACTAAGCCGACACAGCATTCTGTCAAAACTTTGATGGAAAGCGGTATCAAGGCCGATATCTTGGTTTGCAGGACAGAGCATGAAATTTCAGATGAAATCCGTAATAAACTGGCATTATTCTGTAATGTTAAAAGAGAAGCTGTTATTCAATCTATTGATGCATCTACTATTTATGAAGTGCCTAATTTAATGCTGCAAGAAGGACTGGATATTGTTGCTTTGAAAAAATTAGATTTGCCTAAAAAAGCAGCTCCGGATTTAAAACATTGGAATACTTTCTTGCGCAGATTGAAATTGCCTAAGCATACCGTAAACATCGGTTTGATCGGAAAATATGTCGAAATGCAGGATTGCTACAAATCGATTCTGGAAGCATTTATACACGCAGGTGCCGCTAATGAAACGAAAGTAAACGTTATTTCAATACATTCAGAATTTATTGATTCTGAAAATATAACAGAAAAATTACAAGATCTTGATGCTATTCTTGTAGCTCCAGGTTTTGGTGAAAGAGGAATAGAAGGAAAAATAGAAACTATCCGTTATGCCCGTGAAAACAAGGTGCCATTTTTTGGAATCTGTTTAGGAATGCAGATGGCGATTATCGAATATTCCAGAACTATTTTGGGGCTGGCAGATGCCAATTCTACAGAGATGAATGACAAAACCAAAAACCCTGTGGTGAATTTGATGGAAGATCAAAAAAATGTCACAGACAAAGGTGGTACCATGCGTCTTGGAGCTTGGAAATGCGATATTAAACCGGACTCATTAGCTCATAAAATTTACGGAAAAACTTCAATATCGGAGCGTCACCGTCATCGTTATGAATATAATAGTCAATACGTTGGCCAATTGCAAAATGCTGGGTTAATTTCTTCTGGGGTAAATCCTGATACAGGCCTTGTAGAGATTGTGGAGTTAGAAGATCATCCTTTCTTTATCGGGGTCCAGTATCATCCAGAATATAAAAGTACGGTAGCAAATCCACACCCGCTTTTTGTGAGTTTTGTTGCAGCAGCAGTAAAAGGGAAAAAGAAGTAGGATATATAATTTAGGTTTTTAGAAAAGATATTGTCAAAATGTAACATTGGATGTGGATTGATGACTAACACAATCAGTTTCTAATAAATTTAAATTAGAAAGACGAAAAACAACAAAAAATAAAATGGAAGAAAAAAAATTAGACCTTAACTCGATTATAGGTATGTTATTAATCGTTGGTATATTCTTTTGGATGATGTACCAGAACAAACCTTCAGAGGCACAGCTTGCTGCAGAAAAGGCTAAAAAAGAACTGGTTGAAAAAGAAGCTCAGGCCAAGGCTGCTTCAGCCAAAGAAATTACTGCTCCAGCTGCAGTGACTGCTGGAGATTCTACACAATTAGCTCAATTGCAAAAAACATTAGGAGGATTTGCTTATTCGGCAACCTTGCCTTCTGCTAAAAATGATATTACAACAATCCAGAATGATTATGTACTATTAAAGATTGCTAACAAAGGAGGCTATATCGTTGAAGCTACCTTGAAAAATTTTCAAAAATTTGAAAAAAATTCCGGACAATTGGTTTCTTTGATAAAAAACAATAATGCCAATTTGAATCTTCAATTGCAAACTAGCGACAGCAGAGTTTTGAATACAAAAGATTTGTATTTTGAGCCTACATTATCTAAATCAGGTGCGGATCAAGTGCTTTCGATGAAATTGAAAGCTGGTGCTAATGAATTTTTGGAATACAAATATATTTTGAAGCCAAACAATTATATGGTTGGCTTTGATGTACGTTCCCAAGGTCTTAGTAAAGTTTTGAACACGGCAAAGCCAATGGATCTGCAATGGACTTTAAAATCCTATAGAAGTGAAAAAAGTATTGCTTATGAAAATCGATATACCGAAGTTCGTTATCAATACGAAGATGGTAAGCATAATTATGTAAATGACGGAAAAGACAAAGAAGAAAATCCTGAAAAAGTAGATTATATTGCATTTAAACAGCATTTTTTCACGTCTATTCTGATAACGGATACTCCTTTTGAAAAAGCGCAGTTAAAATCTAATAAATTGGCTCTGGATGAAACAAAAGATACTATTTTTATAAAGGATCTTAAAGCGACAGTACCATTAGCTTTTCATAACGGCGAGCTGGATTATAAAATGAACTGGTATTTTGGCCCAACTGATTACGAGACACTAAAGTCTTATGATAAGCATTTAGAAAAAATTGTTCCATTAGGCTGGGGGATTTTTGGATGGATAAATAAATTTATTTTCATCCCATTATTCGGATTTTTAAGTGGAGGTATTTCTTATGGTATTGCTATCATTATCTTTACAATTATAATTAAAATAGCAATGTCGCCTATTACTTATAAGTCATTCCTGTCCCAGGCAAAGATGAAAGTATTGAGACCGGATATTACTGAATTGGGCGAAAAGTATAAAAAGGATCCAATGAAAAAACAGCAGGAAACTATGAAGCTGTACAGTAAAGCAGGAGTGAATCCTATGGCAGGCTGTATACCAGCTTTGATTCAGATTCCATTCATGTATGCATCGTTTCAGTTTTTCCCATCAGCTTTTGAATTGAGACAAAAAAGTTTCCTTTGGGCAGATGATTTATCTTCATTTGACTCTGTTTATAAATTGCCGTTCCATATTCCTTTATATGGCGACCATATTAGCTTGTTTCCAATTTTAGCAGCCATTGCAATTTTCTTTTATATGAAAATGACTTCTGGCGATCAGCAGATGGCAGCGCCTCAGCAGGAAGGAATGCCAGATATGGCAAAAATGATGAAATACATGATTTATATTTCGCCAATCATGATGTTGATTTTCTTCAATAGTTATGGTGCTGGATTGAGTCTGTATAACTTCATTTCGAATCTGATTACAATCGGAATTATGTTTGTTATTAAAAATTACATCGTAGATTCAGATAAAATTCATGCTCAGATTCAGGAAAATAAATTGAAAGAGCCCAAAAAGCCAGGTAAGTTCCAGCAGCGTTTGCAGGAAGCTATGGAGCAGGCTGAAGCTCAGAAAGCAAAAAAGAAATAATATTCAATAAATATTGCCAAAGCTCCTTATAAAATGGGAGCTTTTTTGTTTTTAATAAAGAGTAATAATATTGGATTCCGCTGTTTTTTATACTTTTATATGATAAAAAGAGTTTATAGTAATTGAGAATTTTAAAAGCAATATCATTATTGTTTAGATAATTTAATTTGAAATATATGTTAGTTATTTTTAGAATTTTAGTTGTTTTTTTATGCTGTCAGGTTATGTTTTCTCAAACAGATAACAATCCAGTTGATGACAAAGGAAAAAAACATGGAGTTTGGAAAGGTTTTTATAAAGATTCTGGCAGGCCTAGATATGAGGGGACTTTTGAACACGGAAAGGAAGTGGGTGTGTTTAATTTTTTTGATGATACTAAAGCTAAATCTGTCATAGCTACACGGACATTCAATCCAAATGATAATTCATGTTACACTGTTTTTTATGATCAGAATAAAAATGTAGTAAGTGAGGGCAAAGAAATTAATAAATTGCGTGAAGGACCATGGAAATATTATCATAAAGCTTCGAAATCTATAATGACTTTAGAAAATTATAAAGGCGGAAAACTTGACGGAACCAAAACCGTTTATTATCCTAGCGGTAAAATTGTTGATGAAACTTTTTATAAAAACGGTCTTAAAGAAGGTGCATATAAAAAATATTCAGAAAGCGGTGTTGTTATGGAAAGCTGTTTTTTTAAAAACGGTGAATATGAGGGCGAAGCCGTTTACAAAGATCCAAATGATCTTGTAGTGGCAAAAGGAATGTTCAAGAATGGCAAGAAAGTAGGAATCTGGCAGTTTTTTGTTAATGGAAAACTGACCAGTGAGGAAAATATGAACAAGCCTAAAAAACCGCAATTAAAAAGAGATAACGTTAAAGCAAAATAATCAGTTTAGATTATTGCCGTATTGTTTTCATCAATTTACAATTAAAAATAGCTCGAGTTATATTTGTACTTTTGCAAAAGCTTAAATTTTATAAGTTCAGATTTTTAAATTAAACAAACATTATTTTTAGTTAGCATAATTTTAAATAATGTGAATTAGTTCCAATTGTGATTGGAAATTAATAGTATTCAATATATGAAACGTGTAGTTGTAGGTCTTTCAGGTGGTGTAGATTCAAGTGTTGCTGCTTATTTGCTGCAGCAGCAGGGATATGAGGTAATAGGGCTTTTTATGAAAAATTGGCATGATGATTCGGTGACTATTTCGAATGAATGTCCTTGGCTGGAAGATAGCAATGATGCTTTGCTTGTAGCCGAAAAATTGGGAATACCTTTCCAGACGGTGGATTTGAGTGAACAATATAAGGAAAAAATCGTCGATTACATGTTCAATGAATATGAAAAAGGCAGGACTCCAAATCCAGATGTACTTTGCAATCGTGAAATAAAATTTGATGTTTTCATGAAAATTGCCTTAAGTCTTGGTGCTGATTATGTAGCTACAGGTCATTATTGCCGAAAAGGCGAAGTGGAAGTGAATGGAGAAAAAGTATATCAGCTTCTTGCCGGTGTTGATAACAACAAGGATCAGTCCTATTTTTTATGTCAATTGTCGCAAGAGCAATTGTCAAAAGCACTGTTTCCAATCGGTGAATTGACCAAACCCGAAGTACGGGAAATCGCTGCAGAAATGGAATTGGTTACTGCCGAAAAGAAAGACTCTCAAGGGTTATGTTTTATTGGCAAAGTGCGCCTGCCGGAATTTTTACAGCAGAAATTACAGCCTAAAGAAGGGATAATTATACAGATTGATAAAAATGATCCTGTGTACTCTAATAATTCTCATGATGAGTTATCTACGGAAAATGAATTATATCTTGCTTCTAAAAAACTGCCATATACGACAAAAATGGGCAAAATAATGGGCAAACATCAAGGTGCTCACTATTTTACTGTCGGTCAAAGAAAAGGTTTAAATGTAGGAGGGACAACAGATCCTTTGTTTGTTATAGCTACCGATGTGGAAACCAATACAATCTATACTGGGTTATCCAGCACACATCCAGGTTTATTCAAGAAGGCTTTGTTTATTGATAAATCAGAGGTACATTGGATTCGTAAGGATCTGGCACTGGCTGAAGGTCAAACGATGGAAGTAATGGCACGTATTCGCTACAGACAGCCTTTGCAGAAAGCGGTCTTGCATCAGTTTAAAAATGGAATGTATATTTCATTCGAAGAACCTCAATCCGCCATTACAGAAGGGCAATTTGCTGCGTGGTATTTAAATGATGAATTAATTGGATCTGGTGTTATTTCTTAAAAAATAATTTTTAATCAGCGGATAAGCATGAAGAAAATTGTATGTTATATTTTGTTTTTTTCATGTTTTTCTGGTATTGCACAGGAAGAGGCTTGGGTATATTTTAATAGTAAAAATAATTCTCAATCATATTTTGATAATCCTTTACTAATGCTTTCTCAAAAAGCTATCGACAGGAGAATCAAACAGAACATTGCTTTAGACTCTAAGGACATTCCTATCGATATAAGTTATATCAATCAAATACAATCGGTTTCTGGTATTACTGTCAGGGCAAAGTCTAAATGGCTTAATGCCTTGCATGTTACAGGTACACAAGGGGCTATTAATTCCTTAAAATTTTTTGCATTTGTTGCTAAGATTGATTTTGCGGATAAATCTCTAAATTCGCTATCAAGGAGTGTATCTGCAAATAAAGTAAAATCGTTTAGTAAAGTTTTGGAAACCAAAGCAGATTTTGCTTATGGCAGTTCCGCAAACCAAATCCAGATGCTGAATGGTGACAATCTGCATCAGCAGAATTATACTGGTTCAGGAAAAATAATAGCAATTATGGATGCTGGATTTCCTGGGGTCAATACAGCTCAGCCTTTTCAGAGATTGAGAGATAATGATCAAATTTTAGGAGGCTATGATTTTGTTGGCAGGAGCACTGATTTTTATACAGGTGATTCCCATGGAACTATGGTTTTGTCGAGTATGGGAGGTTATAAAGAAAACTCGCTTATTGGAACTGCTCCAGATGCTTCATATTATTTATTCAGGACAGAAAATGCTTCAAGTGAAAACCCCGTAGAGGAGTCTTATTGGGTGGAGGCAGCAGAGAAAGCAGATAGCCTGGGTGTAGACATAATCAATACATCTTTAGGGTATTTTGAGTTTGATAAAGCGGCTTACAATCATACTTATTCGCAGATGGATGGCAAAACAGCATTTATTACCAGAGGAGCCGAAATTGCTTTTTCGAGAGGAATAATCGTTGTTGTTTCTGCAGGAAATGAAGGAGGAAGTGCTGATCCTCATATAGGTGCGCCAGCTGATGGTATTTCTGTTCTTACTGTAGGAGCTGTAAATGCAGTTAAAAGCAGAGCTGCTTTCAGTTCCATTGGCTCAGCCTTCGATGGAAGAATAAAACCTGATGTTATGGCACAAGGGGAAGCAGTTGTTTTATCTGATGAAACAGGAGCTATTGTTACTGCTAATGGAACTTCTTTTTCCAGTCCAATCACTGCTGGAATGGTGGCGTGTCTGTGGCAGGCTTTTCCAGATAAAACGAATAAAGAAATTAGAAATTTGATTATAAACTCGGCAGATAGATATACTTCACCCGATAATCAATACGGTTATGGAGTTCCAGATTTCAGTTTGGCTCTGTCTGACGGATTAGGAGTTTATGATCCTTCTAAAAAAGCAGTTTTTTTATATCCCAATCCAGTCAGTGATTTAAGTGCTGTTTCTTTTTCGGGTAATTTTAATACAGGAATTTTCAGTGTTTATTCTGTACTTGGCCAAAAATTACTCGAACTGGCAATCACTAAAGAACAACCTTCGATTTCATTAAAATCATTGCAGTCCGGAGTTTATATTTATACTATAAATCGGGACGGAAATATATCTTCTGGAAAACTAATCAAACAATAATTTTCTTTTTATATGAACAAAGTTACGGGGCTTTTCAATATTAAATATCCAATTATTCAAGGAGGGATGATTTGGGCTAGTGGTTATAAATTAGCAAGTGCGGTAAGTAATGCAGGAGGTTTGGGGCTTATTGGTGCTGGTTCGATGTACCCGGAGATTTTGAGAGAGCATATTCAGAAATGTAAAAAAGCCACCACTGAACCTTTTGGAGTAAATGTACCGCTGTTATACCCGAATATTGATGAGATTATGAAAATTATTGTTGATGAAGAGGTTAAAATTGTTTTTACATCAGCAGGAAATCCCAAAACATGGACTTCTTTTTTGAAAGAAAAAGGAATAACTGTTGTTCATGTTGTAAGCAGTTCAGTTTTTGCTTTAAAAGCTCAGAGTGCCGGTGTTGATGCCGTTGTTGCTGAAGGTTTTGAAGCTGGAGGGCATAATGGGCGTGAAGAGACTACTACATTAACTTTGATCCCAATGGTGAAAGAGAAGATATCTATTCCGTTGATTGCTGCCGGAGGTGTTGCAACAGGACGTGGAATGCTTGCAGCAATGGCTCTTGGTGCCGATGGAGTGCAAGTAGGCAGCCGTTTTGCAGCTTCATTCGAATCTTCGTCGCATGAAAATTTTAAGCAGGCCATAATAGATTTGGGAGAGGGTGGGACTCAGTTAACCTTAAAGGAGCTGGCTCCTGTCCGCTTGATTAAAAATAAATTTTATCAAGATGTAGAACAATTGTATTCCAACTGTCCAAGTAAAGAAGAATTAACAGCTTTGCTAGGAAGAGCGAGAGCCAAAAAAGGAATGTTTGAAGGAGATTTGGATGAAGGTGAATTAGAAATTGGGCAAATTGCAGGGCTAATAAAAGAGATACTTCCAGTAAAAGAAATAGTTGAAACAATGATTGCTGAATTTGAGAAAGCTAAACAGGAAGTAGCTCTATTTAATTTTTAAAAGTCTTACATTTGCTTTTCTACAAATTTTTAGATAATGAATAAGTTAAAAAAAATCCTTTTATTGCTGTTTCTTTTTTTAGGGTTTAATCAAGGATTCAGTCAAGTGTATAAATTCAAGACCACTGGCTTAAGTGTTGCTGTTAAAGGTGCAAATGGCAAATATGGAGATTGGAGCGAATTAAAATTGGTTAATATTTTAATTAATTTAGATACCAATAAAAATAGAATTGTAATTTATTCTGAAGCCATTCAGCTGTTTGAAATTGTTGAATATCTTCATGCCGAGGAAAGCGAGACGGATCTCATTTATCCTTTTGTCTGTAAAGATAATAATGGAGAAGACTGTACGCTTTCATTTATCACCCGAAAAAATCAGGAGAATAGAAAGCAGCTGTATATCAAATATGATGACCGGGTTTTAGTGTATAATGTTGTCAATTTTGAGTAATATACGGTTTCTGCTTAAACATCGTTTTGTTAATTGCTGTGAGCGTGAGGGATAGAAATAAGCTGCCGAAGCAGCATGGATAGCCCGACCGCAATATAAAAAGGGGCATTTCTAGACAATTCTATGAAAAGCCCCTTTTTATATTGTGGTCACGCCCAAAGGATTTTGATGATTCAGCACGTTTCGTTTAATATTGGGTTAAGTTATTATGTAAATTGTTATTAATAGACTTTTTTTCCGAGATAAAGTGTATTTTTGTTTACCATTTAAAATTTATTATGAGAAAAATTATTTTGCTTTTAGTTTGTGTTTTTGCTGTTCAAAGTCAAGCACAGCAGCGTCCTAAATTGGTCGTTGGTATTGTTGTCGATCAAATGAAAATGGAGTATTTGTATCGGTATTCTGATGATTTCTCAGATAAGGGTTTTAAGCGATTAATGAATAATGGCTTTACCTTTCATAACATGAACTATAATTATATGCCAACTTATACGGCTCCTGGACATGCTTCGATTTATACGGGTACAACTCCAGCAGTCCATGGAATTATTGGCAATGATTGGTACATTCGATCGGCTGGTAAAAATATGTATTGTACAGATGACGCTAGTGTGAAAACTTTGGTAGAAGGTACAGAAAAAGAAGGAGCAATGTCTCCGAAAAACCTTTTGAGTACTACGATTACCGATGAATTGAAAATGGCAACAAACTTTAGCGGTAAAGTAATTGGCCTGAGCATTAAGGATCGCGGAGCTATTTTGCCAGCGGGACATTTTGCTGATTGGGCTTTTTGGTGCACTAAATCTGGAGCATTTACTTCGAGTAGTTTTTATGGAGATAAATTACCTGATTGGGTTACCCAATTCAATAGTGAAAAGAATTACATGAAGTATATTGATAAAGGCTGGAGTTTGTTAAAGCCTGTAACTGTCTATAATGAAAGTATAGCTGATAATAATGATTATGAGGGAAGATTGGATAAAAGCATGCCTCCTGTATTTCCTTATAATTTGAGTAAAATATACAAAGAATCTGGAATGGAAGTCTTGAAGACAACTCCATTTGGAAATGATTTTTTGGCTGAATTGGCTATGAGAGCAATAGATAAGGAACAATTAGGGAAAGGAAACAGTACTGATTTCTTGGCAGTAAGTTTCTCATCAACTGATTATGTAGGGCATACTTTTGGTCCGAGATCTATGGAAGTTCAGGATACTTATTTACGTCTGGATCTTACTATTGCTGCATTTCTGGATTACTTGGATACAGCTGTAGGTAAAGGGAATTATTTGCTTTTCCTCACTGCAGATCATGCAGTTGCCGAAAACCCTATCTATTTGAAAGATCATAAATATGATGTGACCAATGTGACTTCGAAAGAAACATATAATGATTTGAGTAAATTTTCTACAGATACATTTGGAGCAAATTTAGTATCGAGTTATTCTAATTTCAATATTTATCTGAACAAAGCATTAATAAAGGAAAAAGGCTTGGATCTGGCTAATGTAAAGCAAAGTTTCAAGGAATTTTTAATGACTAAAGTGCATGTTAAAAGAGTTTACACTCAAGAAGAAATTTTGGGAGCTACCGGTCAGGATTATTATTTGAATTTTATTTTTAAAGGATATGATCCTAAGCAAAATGGAGACCTTGTGGTTCTTCAGGGTACAGGATATGTAGAAAGTATTGAAACAGGTACTACGCACGGAACTCCTAACAACTATGATACTAATGTTCCATTGCTTTTTTATGGATGGAATGTTTCTAAAGGTGAATCAGTAAAAAAGGAATACATAACAGAGATTGCACCAACACTTTCCAAAATGTTGAAAATTACCACTCCAAATGGTTCGGAATCGGAGGTTTTAGAAGATTTGTTTGTGAAAAAATAAATCAGTTTATACAGTATAGGAATCCCATTCGTAACAACGGATGGGATTTTTTAGTTTTATAATCCTTTTTACTCTTTAATCAATACTAGAGTAGCTTTATAACCAGTTCCTACATTCCAAGGCTGGTTAGTAATAGCTGTTCCTTTTTCATCATAAACCTCAAATTGGGCAGTATTTGGCGAAGCTGAACCCTCATTCAGGGCTTCAAAATCAATTTTGTTAATCCCTGGTACTAAATTTATTTTGAATTCCTTAAATGTTCCGTCCAAGGCAACTTCTGGCTCAATGACTTTGTCATTCAGATAAATTTTTATTTTATCACCGTCTACAAACGCTGCATCCCTGAATCGGATGCTGGAAGTAAATGTATTGGCTTTGAAACTCCCTAAATACTGATTTCTTCTATAAAAAATACCCGCAGAATCCTTTGGCTCTTTATACAGATTTTTATCTTTGAAAAGCCCCTCAGGATTAATTTCAAATGGGTCTGGTTTTTTCACAGCAACAGGCGGTTCTGCTTTTGGTTTAGTTATTTCTGGTGCATCAGCTTTCTTTACAGCTATTTTTTTTTCAGGAATAGCTTTGTTTTTAACCTTAAATTCACTTTGAGCATATCCCTGAAAAGATAAACCTGCAGCTAAAATCAAAAAAAATATTTTCTTCATATCATCAATCTTTAAATAAATTAAACACATTTTGCCTTATTTATATAACATTCAATTATTGGCTTTATTGCCTTAATGAGTTATCTAATAATCAAATCTTTACTTTTAGCAGTTGATTAGCTATATCAATGGAAAAAATTTTGAAATGAACATTCGGCTAGAAAATATTCCATAATAATCTATATTTTATTTTAACTTTCAATCTTATTATATTTGGAAACAGTAAATACTCTTAAAGCGACAACGTATTGACAGTCAAGATTATTTTTAAAATTATAGAGCAATGAACAATTCAGAGACCCATAATCAGCGTATAGCAAATATGACTTTTTCATCTGTCTATCCTCTTTATCTGGCAAAGGTGGAAAAGAAAGGCAGGACGAAGGAAGAATTGCATCAGGTTATTGAATGGCTAACAGGCTTTGATAACTTTAAACTGCAGGATCTTATAAAAGAAAGAGTAACTTTTGAAAGATTCTTTGAGCAAGCTGCTCTGAATCCCAATGCTCATCTCATTACAGGCATGATCTGTGGCTATCGCATTGAGGAAATCGAAAATACTTTGACACGGCAGGTGCGGTACCTGGACAAGTTAGTAGATGAATTGGCTAAAGGCCGAAAGATGGAGAAAATTTTGCGTAATTCTTAAACTTTTAAAATCATTATTCAGCATTTTATCAACGGGATTTCATTATAAAACAACTGTAAACGACTGTTATACCGATAACAAAATTGGTTTAACTATCTTTGCACCGAAATTTAGAAAATGAAATCAATAAAAAATACCGAAAAGACAACTTTACATCCGAGAAATCTTCATCGATTTGGATATAACTTTGAACTATTGACGCAAAATAATCCCGAATTAGGAAAATTTGTTTTTGTTAATCAGCATGACATTGGCTCGAACGATAGCGAACAGGCGAAGCAAACAATTGATTTTAGCAATCCTCAAGCCGTAAAATCGCTCAACCAGACGTTATTGCAAACCGATTACGGTATTAAAAACTGGAACATTCCTAAAAATTATCTTTGCCCGCCAATTCCCGGACGCGCTGATTATATTCACTACATCGCTGATTTGCTGGCCTTATCCAATAGAGGACAAATTCCAGAAGGGGAACAGATAATGGGGCTTGATATTGGTGTTGGCTCTAATTGCATTTATCCTATTATTGGCCATACCACTTATGGATGGAGCTTTGTAGGTACCGACATCGACCCAAAAGCAATCGAAAACTGCAGTACGATTATTGAGGCCAACCCAAAATTAATAGACGCCATCAGTCTGCAACAGCAAACAGAATCACGTTTTATTTTCAAAAATATTATCACTCCCGAAGACCGGTTTGCATTTGTGCTCTGCAATCCTCCTTTTCATAATTCGGCCAAAGAAGCACAAAAAAATGCCACCCGAAAAGTAAATAATTTAAATCCGGACAAACCCAAAACTGACAAACCAGTATTGAATTTCGGAGGCCAAAATGCCGAATTGTGGTGTGATGGCGGTGAACTCGGATTCATAAAACAAATGATTTACGAAAGTGCCAAATTCCCAATGCAATGTTTATGGTTTACCACTTTGGTTTCTAAAAGTGATAACCTGAAAAGTATTTATAAAACATTGGCAAAAGTTCAACCCTCAGTCATAAAAACGATTGATATGGCTCAAGGCCAAAAGACAAGCCGATTTGTTGCCTGGTCATTTTTAACCGAAGAACAGCAGGAAAATTGGAAGTTTGAGTAATTAAGTTTATGCCTGCAATCTAATCCCTAGTAATAAACTTTGTAACTTTGTAATTCTAAACTTTGAAAAAAAGCAAATGAATTTTCAAGTCGTATCAGATTACCAGCCAAAAGGCGATCAGCCGCAAGCCATCGAAAAATTGTCTCAAGGAATCGAAGCTGGAGAACAATTTCAAACGCTTTTAGGAGTTACAGGCTCAGGAAAAACATTTACTGTGGCTAATGTCATTCAGGAAGTACAGAAACCAACTTTGGTCCTGGCGCACAATAAAACATTAGCTGCGCAATTGTATTCGGAGTTTAAGCAGTTTTTCCCAAATAATGCGGTGGAATATTTTGTATCGTATTACGACTATTACCAGCCAGAAGCTTTCATGCCTGTTACAGGAGTTTTCATCGAAAAAGATTTATCAATCAATGAAGAGCTGGAAAAAATGCGTTTAAGCACCACTTCTTCTCTGCTCTCTGGGCGTCGGGATATATTGGTCGTGGCATCAGTTTCCTGTTTATATGGTATTGGAAATCCTGTTGAATTTCAAAAAAATGTAATTGCAATTGAATGTAATCAGGTAATTTCGAGAACCAGATTATTACATAGTTTAGTGCAAAGCTTATACTCCAGAACCGAAGCTGATTTTACACCCGGTAATTTTCGTATAAAAGGAGATACAGTCGAAGTATACCCAAGTTATGCCGATGATGGCTTCCGGATTCACTTTTTTGGAGATGAAATCGAAGAAATAGAAAGCTTTGATGTAAAAACTTCCAAAGTTATTGAGAGATATCAAAAGCTGAATATTTATCCAGCCAACATGTTTGTAACTTCACCAGATGTATTGCAAAATGCTATTTGGCAGATTCAGCAGGATCTGGTTAAACAAGTTGATTACTTCAAAGAAATAGGCAAACATCTTGAAGCCAAACGTCTTGAAGAGCGTACCAATTTTGATTTGGAAATGATTCGGGAATTGGGGTATTGCTCTGGAATTGAAAATTATTCCCGCTATCTCGATGGGAGGGAGCCTGGAACTCGTCCTTTTTGCCTGCTGGATTATTTTCCTCAAGATTATCTGATGATAGTTGACGAAAGTCACGTAACCGTTTCACAAGTACACGCCATGTACGGAGGTGATCGCAGCCGTAAGGAAAATTTGGTAGAATATGGTTTCCGTCTGCCTGCAGCGATGGACAATCGTCCTTTGAAATTTGAGGAATTCGAAGCGATGCAGAATCAGGTTATTTATGTTTCGGCAACACCGGCTGATTATGAATTACAAAAATCGGATGGTGTATATGTCGAACAGGTAATCCGTCCAACTGGATTATTAGATCCAATCATTGAAATTCGCCCAAGTTTGAACCAAATCGATGATTTGATAGAAGAAATCCAACAGCGCTGTGAATTGGACGAACGTGTTCTGGTAACCACCTTGACAAAAAGAATGGCAGAAGAATTGGCTAAATATTTAACGAAGGTAAGCATTAGATGCCGTTACATTCATTCGGATGTAGACACTCTGGAGCGAATCGAAATCATGCAGGATTTGCGAAAAGGAATCTTTGATGTTTTAATTGGTGTAAATTTATTGCGGGAAGGACTAGATCTGCCCGAAGTTTCATTAGTAGCTATTTTAGATGCAGATAAAGAAGGTTTTTTAAGAAGCCATAGATCACTCACCCAGACTATTGGCCGTGCTGCAAGAAACCTGAATGGAAAAGCCATTATGTATGCAGATAAAATTACTGCCAGCATGCAGAAAACAATTGACGAAACTTCTTATCGACGTACCAAGCAAATTAATTTCAACATAGAAAATAATATTGTACCACAAGCTTTAAATAAAAAAATAGAAAGCGCTTTTACCAACAACAAATTGGTGGAATATGAATTAGGCCACACATTATCAGCTGCTGCAGAACCCGAAACTGCGTATATGTCAAAACCAGATTTGGAAAAACTGATTCGCGAAAAAAGAAAAGCAATGGAAAAAGCTGCAAAGGATCTAGACTTCATGCAGGCGGCAAAATTCCGTGATGAGATTAAGAAACTACAGGAAAAAATCAGTTAAGCTGCTCTTGAAAAAGGCTTAAAAGCACTTCTGGCGTAATCATCGCATTTGGTGATTTCTGCATTAATTTCAAAATACGATTGGTTGCACTTGGATTCAATCCCATGTTGATTGCAATCTGCCGGATAGATTCATCTTCCTTTGGATGCAAAACACCATCACAATGCATTAACAATGCCAGGCGGTAAAACTGCTGAATCCTCTCGAATTCCGATTTGATAATTCCTTGCGGCAATTCCTGATGAAATAAATCATTGAATTCGTCCTTGCCAATACCCAATTCCTGAGCCACTATCCAGACAAACTGATATTCTCTTTCATGCAATCTGCCATCGACAACTGAGAATGCAATCATATCAGCCAACAATTTCATTTTTTCTTCTTGCGTATTCATCAAATTAGTATTTTTAGCTAAAATATTCATTTTTTCTAAATCTAAAATAATTCATCTTGAAAATATTTATCCTGATTCAGTTTCTTTTCTTTTTTGGAACAGCTTCTGCACAAGAAAGTACAGCTTCCAAGCAGGTTTCAACTTTTACCATGGAAGTGCCTCAACTGAAAACAACTAGAAAAATATGGCTTTATTTGCCTATAGGCTATGAAACATCTGCCAAAAAATACCCTGTAATATACATGCATGATGCCCAGAATTTATTCGACAAAAAAACCTCTTTTGCTGGAGAATGGAATGTCGATGAAAAACTGGACAGCCTGAAAACCCAGGCAATTGTGGTAGGAATTGAAAATGGCGGAGAAAAACGAATTGACGAGCTTACTCCGTACAAAAATGCTAAATATGGTGGTGGTGAAACCGATAAATATCTGGAATTTATCGTTAAAACCTTAAAGCCTGAAATCGATAAAAAATACAGAACAAAACCAAATACCAAAAATACTGCGATTATAGGGAGCTCCTTAGGTGGACTAACTTCCTATTATGCCGTTATAAAATATCCTGAAGTTTTTGGAAAAGCTGGCGTTTTTTCTCCAGCCTTCTGGATTAACAGAACCGAAATACATGATTTGACCACCAATAGCAAAAAAATAAAAGCTAAAATTTATTTTCTATGCGGCGATTCCGAAGGTGATGATGACAGCATAGTCAAAGACCTGAACAGTATAGAACTTTTGCTAAATACCAATCGCTGTTCCTGCCTGCACCTCAATAAAAAAGTAATTGTAAAAGGTGGACACCATAATGAAAAATTATGGAGAGATAGTTTTGATGATGCAATTATCTGGCTGGGATATTAATCAGGCATTAAATTATTTTCTCGAGTATTCTTTTTCCATTTGCTCAATGATCCTTCGTATGGATTCAGAGCTGATCCCTTTGGCTTTGATAACTTTATTTTTATCCAGAATATAAATAATTGGAGTAGTTACCACATCATATTTATCTTTTAAATTATTGACGTGAGCACCGTCATAAACGTTAATCCAATCAATTTTGTTATCAATAATATACTTTTTATATTTATCAAATTCATTTTGGGTATAAACCCCAAATACTTTGACATCTTTATTTTCTTTTAATAAATCGTGGTATAATTCGAGAATTTTAGGTACTTCTTTTTGGCAATGCCCGCAGTCGACATCCCAGAAAAGAAGAATCAAATAATCTGCCTTGATGCTGGATAATGTCACATAGGATTTCTCTATTTCATCTTTATTTGCATAATATATTTTAGTAATTTCTTCGCTGGTTTTTGCCGTATCAAAACCCATTTTTGCAATTTTATCGTGCCCCGGAATATCAATCATGTACAAATCGGGTGCAGTTTTTCCTAATTGCAGCGGTGCCAGTACATCCCCTTTATTTATGATAATAGGGATTACGCTATCGTCATAAACTCCATGGGCTTTTCCTGTTTTAAAATAATTATTTACCATATAGACAAAGACTTTGTCCAGACCCATAATTTTTGGTATTTCGTATGTAGATGTGAAATAAACAAGCAACAGCATATTCATTTTTGTTCCCTGCTTAGTTTTCAGCATCATTTTATCAATTTCTACACAGATAGAATCAGGATGCTGCACCAGAACGGTATTAAAATATTGCTTTATTTTATTGGCAAAAAATGGATTTCTCAACGTGGCATCATCTTCAAAATTGACTCCGTCCCAAAAATGTTTTTTATAATATGTATAGGAATAAATACTATCGGGCCTTCCATTGGAAGCTTTCGGAACATCCTTGGCCACTTTTTCTGTTTTCAAGTTGAGCATTTCAGAAAGGTACGTACCTTTATTTTGGTCAATGTAATTCAAGTCATTCTGCCGAGTAACCTCATTCAGATTTTTTAATTCACTGGCTATCAATTTTGTGGAATCTGGTTTTTTTTGTGCTTTTATTGATTTTTTAAAGCCGTCAAACTCTTTATTCTTACCAGAAACAAAACGAATATAATTGAAAAAATTTTCATTTTGTTTTGAATTAACAGATCTTAAATTTTCAATAAGATCTGTTTTATCCGAAGTAATCTGCTGTTTCTGAGATTGATTATCAATAATAAAGTCGAAATAGTTACCCTTCTCTTGGCTGAGCAGAAAGTAAACCCCTTTATCTAGTTTCTTTTTTCCTTTAAATATAATATTTCCGTTGACAACTTTCTTGCATGTGTCAGCAATATAAAGTTTATCGAATTGATAATAAGCCAGATAAGCAATTGTATCATTGCAGTTCTTCAAGTTAATCTTAATTTCGTGACCTGTCTGAGCTTTGGCAAAAACAATACAAAAAAAAAGTACAAAAGGAGTTAATTTTTTTTTCATAAATACAAAATAAACTTTGAGAGTTAAATCACTTTATAATTCAAAAATAATCGAATTATAATATATTTCAAACTATTAGCACTGTGTTTTTTGCAGTCTCAAAAACAATAATGACTAATTCATTCAGCAAATGCTTATCTTTGTTCTTTAAAAAGTTAAAAATGACGAATAACGATATATTCAAAAAACTCCGAGTGGCTTTAATGTTACGCGATGATCAAATAGTTGAAATCTTGGAATTGGTTGATTTTAGAATTTCAAAATCAGAACTGGGTGCTTTTTTTCGTGATGAGAAACATGCAAACTATATGGAATGCGGTGATCAGGTGTTGCGTAATTTCCTAAACGGATTGGTAATTCATTTGAGAGGAACTAAAGAAAATCCAAGAAATCCCAATGAAGTTTTAGCCAAGCACAAAGCTCAGATTTCAAAGAAGGAAGCCTCAAAAGAGAGGCCAGAATTTAAGGCGAAAGCAAAAGATTCAGAAAGCGCTAGAGGCGATCAAGCTCCTGGAAAATTGAATACAGCAAAAAAACCTGCCAAAAAACAATTCCCAAAAGGAAATGGAAAACCTCAGGTAGTAGAAAAAGTAAAATTCAACTTTGGTAAAAACAAAAAATCCTAGTCATCTGGGATTTTTTGTTTTTAAGAGCTGCAGCTCAACATCGAACAGCCCACTTTATCCCTAGCCCAATCGGGTCTTTTAGCAAACCATTTTTGATTATCAGGCTGTTCATCATAAGGTTTTTTAAGCAACTCAAACAATTCATTTAACAAAACATAATCTCCTTTCTCTGCATCATCAATACATAATTGAGCCATGTAATTTCGTAATACATATTTAGGATTTACAGCATTCATTTGTTCTTTTCTTTCAGCATCTGTAAGTGTCTCTTCGCTAATGCGATTCCTGTAATGATTTAACCAGTCATGCCAGTTATCTAAAGTTGATCCGGTTACATCTTTTTCGTTATAAAAAGCTTCTTTTATTCTTTCAAAAGCTATTTCTACAGAATTCATTTTTTGAATATTCCCTAAATTTCTAAAGAAAATAGTCATATCAGTTTCTGCCAATTGAAGCAGTTCTGTCAGGCTTTCAATCAAAACAGTATCTTCCTCTTTTACAATTTTGAGACCTAATTTATTTCGCATCATACTCAAATATTCTTTTTGATAGCTGACACTAAAACCATTCAAAATTTCCTCGAGAGGTTTGGCGTCATTAATTAAAAGAAATAATGCATTTGCTAATTTGTATAAATTCCACAATGCAATATCAGGCTGGTTCCCAAAACGGTATCTTTTATACTGCCTGTCGGTTGTATTGGGAGTCCAATTCAGATTGTAATCTTCCAGCCAGCCGTAAGGACCATAGTCTATAGTCAAGCCATGAATAGACATATTATCGGTATTCATGACACCGTGAACAAAACCAACGCGTTGCCAATGAATAATCATTTTCAAAGTGGTTTGAGTTACCTCCTTAAAAAAAGCAAGATATTTTTCAGCTCCTTCACTTTGAATTTCGGGAAAGTGATGTTTGATAGTATAATCTGCCAGTAATTTGAGATTTGCGCGATCATTTCGGGAATAAAATAACTCAAAACTTCCAAAACGGATAAACGAAGGCGCAACCCTGCAAACGATGGCTCCTTTTTCGTAAGCTGGGTTTCCGTTATAGAGAATATCACGCAAAACCTGATCTCCGGAAAGCATTAGCGAAAGCGAACGCGTAGTAGGCACACCCAGATAGTGCATCGCTTCGGCACATAAATGCTCCCGAATGGAAGAACGCAATACAGCAAAACCATCGGCAGTGCGGGAATATGGTGTTGGTCCCGCGCCTTTTAATTGTAAAGTATACGATTTATTATTGTGAACTATTTCCGTTAAATTTATGGCACGTCCATCGCCCAATTGTCCAGCCCAATTCCCAAACTGGTGACCTGCATAAGCAAGAGCATAAGGCTGAGTATCTGGATATACAGACTTTCCTGAAAAAACATTCAAAAAATCACTTGATTGAATATCAGCTTCAGATAGCCCTAACAAATTAGCGACTTCTAAAGAAGCGTGAATTAACAACGGATTGGAAGGCTGCTTTGGCACCACATACGAAAAGCTGGCTCGCTCCACTTGTCTCGGAATATTGACATTGCTAGGGTCTGCAGGCAATTCGGAAGTAAAATTATTTTGAATATGAAGTTTCATTTCTTAGCTGTTTTAGCTATAAAGGTACACCATCATGAACAGATTTTGGAATACTTGATATAATTTTAATCTATCATGAGTTTCAGTTCACTTATCAGCACAACGATATCTATTATCACATCAGCAGATAATTTTGAAGTTTACAAATTATTAATTTAGATTTGTGAAAAAACACATGAAATCATTTGATGTCGCGATTATAGGCAGTGGTCCCGCGGGTGCTTCTGCAGCATTTGAATTATCCAAATCAGGAATTTCTACAGTAATTATTGAAAAAGAAACCCTTCCAAGATATAAAACCTGTGGCGGAGGTCTTGTTTATCGAGGTCTTAAAATGATGCCATTCGACATTACATCAGTAGTTGAAAAAGAATTTTATTCAATCGACACCTATTTTTCTGCAAAACATCCCTGCATAACAACCAGAAGAGAAAAACCGATCGTCAGTATGGTGATGCGCGATGCTTTTGATAATCTGATAGTTGAAAAAGCCAGAGACAATGGAGTTGCTTTACTGCAAAATCATAAGGTACTGGATATTACTTTTGGAGACATCCAGACGATTCATACTACTGAAGGAAATATTACTGCAGAATTTATTATAGCTGCAGACGGCGCTTTGAGCCCAATAGCTAAAATAGCTGGCTGGAAAGAAACAAGGACATTGATTCCGGCATTGGAATACGAAATTGAAGTTCCTATGGCAGATTTTGAAAGATTGTCGCAGAATGCCCGTTTTGACATTGATGCAATTCCTTATGGTTATGGATGGTGTTTTCCGAAAAAAAACCATCTCTCTATTGGTGTTGCTGTGGTTGTAAAAACTAATAAAAAAATCAATCTTAAAGAATATTATGCCGAGTATCTAAAAACATTGGGAATATCTGAAATTCTAAATGAAGCTGGGCACGGATTTGTTATTCCAGTTTCACCCAGAACAGATTCTTTTGTACAGAAAAATGTTTTTTTAACTGGAGATGCTGCTGGTTTTGGAGATCCATTGGTTGCTGAAGGCATTTCTAATTCTATCTTAAGCGGTGTCCAGGCTGCACAAGCCATCATCGAAAGTAATTTAGACGCCGATAAAGCATCAATTTTATATCGCAAAAAACTAGAAGCCACTATTTTGCCCGAAGTCGAAAAAGCTGGAGTTTTAGCTCATCATTTCTACCATAAAAAAACCTTTAGAAATATTATTTTAAAAAAATATGGACAATATGCAGCAGAAGCAATGACAGATCTGTTTATGGGGGAAAGAACATACCCAAAAGATTATTTGAAACGCATCAGCAGAAAAATTAAAGAGGCAATTTTTTAAAATGCTGAAATGAAATGCAGATTCATTAACTCCATAAAAAAATCCTGAGTGAAAGCTCAGGATTTTTCAATATATAAACTTATATCCTTAATTAAGAAAGCGCTGCCTGTACTTGATCAGCAGCTTCCTGAAATTGTACTGCAGATAAAATTGGCATTCCAGAATTATCAATTAATTCTTTAGCAATTTCAGCATTTGTACCTTGCAAACGAACAATGATTGGCACTTTAATAGCATCACCCATGTTTTTGTAAGCATCAACAACACCTTGCGCCACACGGTCACAACGAACGATTCCTCCAAAAATATTAATCAAGATTGCTTTCACGTTTGGATCTTTCAAGATAATACGGAAAGCTGTTTCAACACGTTTTGCATCTGCAGTTCCTCCTACGTCAAGGAAGTTTGCTGGTTCAAAACCTGCATATTTAATCAAATCCATAGTTGCCATTGCAAGACCGGCACCGTTTACCATACATCCTACAGTTCCGTCAAGATCTACGTAGTTCAAACCTACTTCTTTAGCTTCAACTTCGATCGGATTTTCCTCACGGATATCACGCATATCAGCATATTTCTTTTGTCTGTATAAAGCGTTATCATCGATATTTACTTTAGCATCAACCGCCAGGATTTTATCGTCTGACGTTTTTAAAACCGGGTTGATTTCAAACATAGAAGCATCAGAACCAATGTAAGCATTGTATAATGAATCAATGAATTTTACCATTTCTTTGAAAGCATTACCGGAAAGCCCCAAGTTAAAAGCAATTCTTCTTGCCTGAAAACCTTGTAATCCAACAGCAGGATCGATTTCTTCTGTAAAAATTAAATGTGGTGTGTGCTCTGCAACTTCTTCGATATCCATACCTCCTTCAGTAGAATACATAATCATGTTACGACCTGTAGCTCTGTTTAAAAGAACAGAAACATAAAATTCAGAAGTTTCGCTTTCACCTGGATAATAAACATCTTCCGCAATTAAAACTTTGTGTACTTTTTTTCCTTCGGCAGAAGTCTGCGGCGTAATTAACTGCATTCCGATGATTTCTTCTGCAATTCCTTCTACTTTATCAATTCCTTTGGCAAGTTTAACTCCACCGCCTTTTCCTCTTCCACCTGCATGAATTTGGGCTTTAACCACATACCAGCTTGTACCAGTTTCAATAGTTAATTGTTTTGCAGCCGCTACAGCTTCTACAGGACTGTTAGCTACAATTCCGCGCTGAATGCGAACTCCATAGCTAGCTAAAATTTCTTTACCTTGATATTCGTGTATGTTCATAATTATGTTTTTTGACTGGAGCTGAATTTATTTCAGTTCGAAAGTGGCACAAAAATAGCAAAATTTAGTTTAATTGAAATTTTTTTTAAAATTTATGCCATACAAAAGTAAAAAAAGACAATTCTTCAAATCGAAATCGAGATAGTATTTAAAATTTAAAAATTATTATCTTTTTTGTTAAAATATTCAGTCCAAAAAAGTATAACCGTATATTTATTACAAAAAACAGTTCTTTGTAAAAATTAAAAAAAAAATTTTTGCTGATATATCAATTCCGAAGTAAAAAATCAACATTATTATCAATTATACATTACTTTTTTAATTTTATAGCAAAAATATAACCTTTAGCCCTAGATTCATTCGTTATATGTTACTAAATCTTTAATTTTGTCAAAAAAAATATCAAGCATGAGAGTTAAAGAACAAGGTCTTTATTTACCCGAATTTGAGCACGACAACTGTGGCGCAGGATTTATATGTAATTTGAATGGAATTAAGTCTAATGACATTATTCATAAGGCTCTGGACATCCTAATCAAGCTGGAACATCGCGGAGCGGTAAGCTCGGATGGAAGAACTGGAGATGGAGCTGGAATCTTATTCGATATTCCACATGATTTCTTCAAAAAAGTCTGTGACTTTGAAATCCCGGAAGTTAGAGAATATGCTGTAGGTATGACATTTATGCCAAAAAGTCCTAACCAGGTTGCTTTTTGCAAAGACACTTTTGAATCGGCAATAAAAGATCAAAACCTTTCTATTTTAGGATGGAGAGACGTACCTGTGGATGTTTCTAATTTAGGGCAGATTGCGGCCGAAAAAGAACCAACCGTTAAACAAGTATTTGTTGGCAAAAACGGTTTGGATATTACTGAACAGCAGTTCAATGCCAAATTATTTATGGCTAGAAAAATTGCTGAACATAAAATCCGCAATTCAAGAACTTCGGAAAGCCACATGTTTTACTTTTCAAGCTGTTCTACAACTACTATAATATATAAAGGACTATTGATGCCGGAAGACATCAGCAGATACTATACTGATTTATTAGACAGCGACTTGGTAACCCGTCTAGCATTGGTTCACCAGCGTTTTTCTACTAACACTTTCCCATCATGGGATTTGGCACAACCATTTAGATACATGTGTCACAATGGTGAAATCAACACATTAAGAGGAAATGTGAGCAGAATGCGTGCTCGTGAAGAATTAATGAAAAGTGATGTTTTTGGAGAAGATTTGAAAAAATTGTTCCCAATCATCCTGGAAGGAAAATCAGATTCAGCTTCTATGGATATGGTTGTAGAATTATTATTAATGACTGGACGTTCTTTACCAGAAGTTATGATGATGGTTGTTCCTGAAGCATGGGAAAAACACAAAACCATGTCTGATGAGAAAAAAGCATTCTACGAATACAACGCTTGTATCATGGAACCATGGGACGGTCCTGCTTCTATTCCATTTACTGACGGTAATGTAATTGGTGCATTATTGGACAGAAACGGATTGCGTCCATCTCGTTATACATTGACAAAAAGCGGATTTGTAATCATGTCATCAGAAATTGGTGTTCTTGACATCAAACCAGAAGATGTAGTACAGCACGGAAGACTGGAGCCAGGAAAAATGTTCCTTGTAGACATGAATGAAGGCCGTATCATCGAAGACGAAGAGGTTAAACATTCAGTAGTTACAAAACGTCCGTACAGAGAATGGCTAAACAACAATTTATTGCAATTGGCTAATATTCCTTACACAAATAATGTATTGCCAACAGAAAAAATTGATTTCGAAACCAGACTTCGTTTGTTCGGATATACTCATGAGGATTTAAAAACCATGATTAACCCAATGGGAGCTCAAGGTAATGAAGCATTGAGTTCTATGGGTAATGATACTCCTCTTGCGGTATTATCAGACCAGCCGCAATTATTGTATAACTATTTCAAGGAATTATTTGCACAGGTAACAAATCCTCCTTTGGATGGTATACGTGAAGAAATAATTACTGATACAAGTTTAGCAATTGGAGGCGATTACAACATCTTTGACATTACTGATGTTCACTGTAAAAAAATCAAAATTCAGAATCCTGTAATATCTAATGAAGATTTAGATAAAATAAAAAACCTTGACCACGCTGATTTCAAAACAGTAACTATTTCTACTTTATACAAAATAGAAAAAGGAGTTAATGGTATGGAGCGTGCTTTGGAAAAATGTGTTCAGGCAACTTTCAAGGCAGTTTCAGAAGGATGCAACATCGTTGTGCTTTCAGACAGAGGCGTAACAGAAGAATTAGCTCCAATACCTATGTTATTGGCTACTTCTTACATACACCATACTTTGAACATTCTTAAGGTTCGTTCAAATTTCGGAATCATAATCGAATCTGCTGAACCACGTGAACCGCACCATTTCGCTTTATTGTTCGGATATGGCGCAAGTGCAATCAACCCTTACATGGTAAATGAAATTATTCACAACCAAGTAAATGAAGGACACATAACTGGAGTTAAAGCTGATTATGCGATTGCAAACTTCAACAAAGCGATTGCAAAAGGAATTGTAAAAATCATGAACAAAATTGGTATCTCTACTTTACATTCATACAGAGCTGCCCAGATTTTTGAAATTTTAGGTCTTAACAAAACATTCTCTTCAAAATATTTCCCATACACTCCTTCCAGAATTGAAGGTATCGGTTTAATGGAAATTGAAAGAGAAGTTAAGAAAAGACACCAGAATGCTTTCCCTAAATCTAAAATTGCAAATCTATTGCCTTTAGAAATTGGTGGTGTTTACAGATGGAGAAGAAACGGTGAGAAACACATGTTCAATCCAACAACAATTTCTAAACTGCAGCAAGCCGTTCGTTTGAACAGCCCTGAAAGTTATAAAGAATATTCTAAAATGGTCAACGAACAAAGTGAAAACTTAATGACCATCAGAGGTTTATTCGAATTCAACAACCTTGACCCTATTTCTATTGACGAAGTAGAACCATGGACTGAAATCGTGAAAAAATTCAAAACCGGTGCTATGTCATACGGATCTATCAGCCAGGAAGCTCATGAAAATCTAGCAATTGCCATGAACAGAATCGGCGGTAAATCTAACTCCGGTGAAGGTGGAGAAAACCCAAAACGTTTCCAGAAAGAAATGAACGGAGATTCAAAAAACAGTGCTATTAAACAAGTAGCTTCTGGACGATTTGGAGTTTCTATCAACTATCTGACAAACGCCCAAGAGATTCAGATTAAAATGGCTCAAGGTGCTAAACCTGGAGAAGGCGGGCAATTACCAGGTGAAAAAGTAGTGCCTTGGATTGCAGAAACTAGAAACTCTACTCCTTATGTAGGTCTTATTTCTCCTCCGCCGCACCACGATATTTATTCTATTGAGGATTTATCTCAATTGATTTTTGACTTAAAAAATGCCAACCGTGAAGCAAGAGTTAACGTTAAATTAGTTGCCGAAGTAGGTGTTGGAACAATTGCTGCCGGTGTTGCCAAAGCAAAAGCTGATGTTATATTGATTTCAGGATATGACGGAGGAACTGGTGCTGCACCATTGACTTCACTGCAACATACAGGTATTCCATGGGAACTTGGACTTGCAGAAGCACAACAGACTTTAATCTTAAACGATTTAAGAAGCCGTGTAGTTTTAGAGTGTGACGGACAATTGAAAACAGGACGTGACGTTGCTATCGCAGCATTGCTTGGAGCAGAAGAATTCGGTTTTGCAACTGCACCACTTGTAGCTTCAGGATGTATCATGATGAGAGCCTGCCACTTGAATACCTGCCCAGTAGGTATTGCAACACAGGATCCAGAATTGAGAAAGAATTTCAAAGGAACGCCAGAACACGTTATTAACTTCATGTATTTTATTGCAGAAGAGCTTAGAGAAATCATGGCTCAGCTTGGATTCAGAACATTGAAAGAAATGGTTGGACAATCGCAGAAATTAAATGTTAACAAAGCGATTAAACACTATAAAGCAAATGGATTAGACCTGTCTACCATTCTTTACAAACCAGAGAAAGCAAAAACTGTTCCAAATCATAATACAACTACTCAGGATCACGCATTAGAAAATGTACTTGACTTTGATATTATTAAAGCGGCTATTCCTTCTATTTACAGAAAAGAAAGAACAAGAGTTACTTTCAATATCAAAAATACAGACCGTTCTGTTGGTGCTATCTTAAGTAATGAGATTTCAAAAATATACGGAGCTCAAGGATTACCAGAAGATACAATTCTTGTTGACTTTACTGGTTCTGCAGGGCAGAGTTTTGGAGCATTTGCAACAAACGGATTATCATTCAAAATACACGGAAACTGTAATGACTACTTAGGAAAAGGACTTTCCGGAGGAAAATTAATTATTAAAGTGCCGCCGACTGCAACTTTCAGCCCAGAAGATAACATTATCATTGGTAACGTTGCCCTTTATGGAGCAATTACAGGTGAAGCTTACATCAACGGTATGGCAGGAGAGCGTTTTGCGGTAAGAAACTCTGGAGCAACAGCTGTTGTTGAAGGAATTGGAGACCACGGCTGTGAATACATGACCGGAGGAACAGTAGTTGTACTTGGCAAAACAGGAAGAAACTTCGCAGCAGGTATGAGCGGCGGTATTGCTTATGTATATGACGCCAAAAAGAAATTTGAAAATGGATTGTGCAATATGGAAATGGTTGCCTTAGAAACATTGGAAGAAGAAGATTTAGCCAAATTGAAACGCTTAATCAAAAACCATTCGATGTATACCAATAGCCCATTGGCGAAACGCCTTTTAGCAGATTGGGAAAACGAAAGCAAAAATTTCACAAAAGTTATGCCAACTGATTACAAAAAAGCATTGCAAAGATTGGCAGAAGAAAAGCAAGTTCAAGAATTAATAGCACAATAGTCATGGGTAAAATAGGTGGATTTAAAGAATATAGCAGAACCGACGAAACTAACGTTGCTGTTTCTGAAAGAGTACAAAATTATAATGAGTTTACAATACCGGTAGAAAAAGAAAAATTAAAACAGCAAGGTTCCCGATGCATGGATTGCGGGATTCCTTTTTGCCACAGTGGCTGTCCGTTAGGAAATTTAATTCCTGATTTCAATGACATGGTTCACCATGAAGAATGGGAAAGCGCACTGCAGATTTTACAGTCTACAAACAACTTCCCAGAATTCACAGGCCGTTTATGCCCTGCACCATGCGAAAAATCATGTGTATTGGGAATTATTCAAGAGCCCGTTTCCATCGAAAATATTGAAAAAAGCATAATCGAAAGAGGTTTTGCTGAAGGATGGATCAAACCGCAGACTCCAGAAGTAAGAACTGGAAAAACCATTGCTGTAATTGGATCAGGTCCTGCTGGATTAGCAGCTGCACAGCAATTAAACCGTGCCGGACACACTGTTACTGTTTTCGAAAGAGACAATGCAATTGGAGGTTTATTACGTTACGGAATTCCAAATTTCAAATTGGAAAAAGGAATTATTGACAGACGTGTAAAAATATTAGAGGCTGAAGGAATCACTTTCAAAACTAACGTTAACGTAGGTGTTAACTTTAGTGTAGAAGAATTGAACTCTTTTGATTCTATCGTTTTATGTGGCGGAGCAACTGAAAGAAGAGGCTTACCTACCAAAGGTGCTGACAGCAAAGGAGTTGTTCAGGCAATGGATTTCCTTACGCAGCAGACTAAAGTATTATACGGAGAAAAAATCGAAGACCAAGTATTGGCAACTGGTAAAGATGTTATCGTTATTGGTGGTGGTGATACAGGATCTGACTGTGTTGGAACATCAAACAGACACGGTGCAAAATCAGTTACTAATTTTGAGATCATGCCAAAACCTCCAATAGGAAGAAGCGAAACTACTCCATGGCCATTTTGGCCGTTACAGTTAAAAACGTCTTCGTCTCACGAAGAAGGATGTGACAGAAACTGGTTAATTAACACTAAAGAATTCCTTGCTAACGAAAAAGGAGAACTAGTTGGATTGAAAACTGTTGAAGTTCAATGGAAAATAACTCCAGGACAAAGACCTGAATTAATTGAAAAAGAAGGTTCTGAGAAAATCTGGCCTTGCGATTTAGCTTTGTTAGCATTAGGTTTTACTGGTCCGGAAAAAACATTAGCTGAGCAATTAGGTATCGAAACTGATTTTAGAACAAATTATAAAGCGACCAATTATCAGACAAATGTTCCGCACATCTTCACTGCTGGTGATATGAGAAGAGGTCAGTCCTTAATTGTATGGGCTATTTCGGAAGGACGTGAAGCTGCAAGAGAAGTTGATTTATACTTGATGGGTTATAGCAATTTACCAACAAAAGGTAATGGCGATTTACCAGCTTTATAATATTTGAAATAAATAAATTTTAAAATCCCTCGACATTCTATTTGTCGAGGGATTTTTTTTAAGATCTCATTCTTTAACAACCTCCTATCGATAAATACAAAAAAATCTTTCAAAATTATTTTATGGTGAAGACAGATTATATAGTCAAAAACATTACTTTTAGTTTCTTTTTTAAAGATTATAAATCCTCAATTTTAATTTAGAATGTCAGAAGATCAAAAGAAACAGCTCGAACAACAACTTTGGAATATCGCCAACACCCTCAGAGGAAAAATGAATGCCGATGAGTTTCGTGATTATATTTTAGGATTTATTTTTTATAAATATCTGGCTGAAAAAATGGAAATTTATGCCAATAACATTTTAGAGCAAGACAAGATACAATTTAGAGATATAGAAGAAAATACCACTGAAGGGCAACAATATATTGAAGCTATTAGAGAAGCGTCTTTAGAAAAACTAGGATATTTTTTAAAACCTTCTGAACTTTTTAGCGAAATTGCCAAACGAGGAAATAGTGATAGTAATACTTTTATTCTTGAAGATTTACAAAAAATACTGACCAATATCCAATTGAGTACGATGGGTACGCAAAGTGAAGAAGATTTTGATAATCTCTTCGAAGATATGGATCTGAACAGTACCAAATTAGGAAAAACGGCTGAAGCACGAAATGCTATTATTGCAAAAGTATTAATGCATTTGGATGAAATTGATTTTAAATTACAGCATACTGAACTAGACGTTTTAGGGGATGCTTACGAATATTTAATTGGACAATTTGCTAGTGGAGCAGGAAAAAAAGCTGGTGAATTCTATACGCCTCAAGAAGTTTCTAAAATATTGGCAAAAATTGTTACTTCAGGGAAAAATAGATTGAGATCGGTTTATGATCCCACTTGTGGTTCAGGTTCTTTGTTGCTTCGCGTAGCAAAAGAAGTAGAAGATGTGAGCAGTTTTTACGGTCAGGAAATGAATCGAACCACGTACAACCTTGCCCGAATGAATATGATTTTGCACGGTGTTCACTTTTTAAAATTCGATATCAAGCAGGAAGACACACTCGAACATCCGCAACATAAAGGTTTAGAGTTTGAAGCTATTGTTGCCAATCCGCCTTTTTCGGCACAATGGAGTGCCAATCCCCTATTTTCAACCGATGATCGTTTTAGTCAATATGGGAAATTGGCTCCAAGCAGTAAAGCCGATTTTGCCTTTGTACAGCATATGATTCATCATTTGTCTGAAAATGGTATTATGGCAATTGTTCTGCCACACGGTGTTTTATTCCGTGGAGGAGCTGAACTGCATATCCGAAAATATTTGATTGAACAAAAAAATTATCTGGATGCTGTAATTGGCCTGCCCGCCAATATATTTTATGGAACCAGTATTCCAACCTGCATTTTGGTATTCAAAAAATGCAGAGAAACACCTGATGATATTTTGTTTATAGATGCCAGCAAAGATTTCGAAAAAGTAAAAACTCAAAATATATTGCGTGATGAACATATCGATAAATCGTATCCACATACAGGGACAGAACTGTTATCGAAAAGTACAGTCACAAAGCCACGCTGAAGGAAATTACCAATAACGATTACAACCTGAACATTCCACGTTATGTAGATACTTTTGAAGAACAGGAAGAAATAGATATCCAAGCTGTAATGGCTGGAATAAAAGAACTGGAAACAAAAAGAGCCACTCTTGATAAAGAAATTGAAGTGTATTTTAAAGAACTAGGATTGGTATTTTAGTTTTGAAAAATAAGAAGTAATAGCAAAAAATAAAACCATAAACGTACAAGGTACAGAAATAATAATACTCCAATTTCAAAATGAGGATTACATTTCAATTACAGATATGTTAAAAGCAAAATTTTTTTATTGCCGACTGGCTTAGAAACAGAAACACCGTTGAGTTTTTAGGCATTTGGGAAAGTATTTATAATCCCGATTTTAATTATGGCGAATTCGCCATAATTGAAGATTTCGAATTCGAAATCTTTAAAAAAAACAAGAACTATGATAATCGTAAAGATTAATGGTTTCCTATAAAGATAATAAGTATGAAAAAGCAAGTTTTAATAGTTCAAAACATTCCGATAAATTTAACCTCTTTTATAAATGAAGACTTCATTTGTTTGACAGATATGGCTAATGGAAAAGAAAGCGAAAGTAGAGCTGCTGATATTATAAAAAACTGGTTAAGAAATAGATATACAATTGAATTTTTAGGTACTTGGGAATTAATAAACAACCCCAATTTTAAAGTGGTCGAATTTGACCACTTTAAAACACAGGCAGGTTTACCAAGTTTTGTATTGAGTGCTTCTGAATGGATAGAAAAAACCAATGCGATTGGCATCACTGTAAAAAAAGGAAAATATGGTGGTACTTATGCCCATAAGGATATCGCTTTTGAATTTGGATCTGCTATTAGTGTGACTTTTAAATTATACCTAATAAAAGAATACCAACGTTTAAAAGAAGAAGAAAACGATCGTCTAAAATTAACATGGAATCTTCACAGAACGCTTTCCAAAATAAACTATCGCATACACACCGATGCTGTTAAAGAACATATCATACCAGCAAGCATCACAAAAGAACAAGCCAATTTTATATATACCAATGAAGCCGATGCTTTAAACGTAGCATTATTTGGAAAAACAGCAAAGCAATGGCGAGACGAAAACACGGAACTTGACGGAAATATAAGAGACTATGCCTCAATTGAACAATTGCTGGTATTAGCCAATATAGAAAGTATGAATGCAGAATTTATACGAATGGAATTACCACAAAATGAGCGATTAACAAAACTAAACCAAATTGCCATTACACAACTGAAATCGCTTATTCAAAACCCTAATGTAAAAAAACTAAAGTAATGGAAAATCAAAATAAGATATCTAAAGCCCTCAATGTTCAGTATTTGAGAAAGCTAAAACTTTGCGTGAAAAACAACATATCGTACGGGATAATGGCGACAATCTTTATTTTGAGTTTATCCAAAATGAGCATTGGTGTCAAAATCAATTTCAGGTAACACAGCAAATAACGATAAAAGGAACTTACGAAAATCGTTATGATGTAACTTTGCTTATCAACGGTTTGCCTTTGGTACAAATAGAACTCAAACGGCGGGGTTTGGAGATGAAAGAAGCTTTTAACCAAATCAATCGTTATCAAAAACATAGTTTTGGCGCAGGTAAAGGGCTGTTTCATTTTGTGCAGTTATTCATTATCAGCAACGGTGTGAACACAAAATATTTTAGCAATTTTGGATCATACGAACAGCAATATTTACAAACTTTTCATTGGACAGACGAAAACAACAAACCGCTGAACAATCTCTTAAACGAATTTGCCGATACCTTTCTGGAACCTTGCCATATCAGTAAAATGATATGCAAGTATATAGTACTGAACGAAACCGAAAAGAAATTAATGGTATTGCGTCCGTATCAATATTTTGCCGTAGAAAACATCATCAAAAAAGTAACCGAAAACACTATTTTGAACGGTTATGACATCGAAAAAAACGGTTATATCTGGCATACTACAGGCTCTGGAAAAACACTAACCAGTTTTAAAGCCAGTCAGATTTTATCAACTATTAAAGGAATTCAAAAAGTAGTTTTTGTAGTAGATAGAAAAGATTTGGATTATCAGACAAATCAGGAATATGATAAATTCAGCAAAGGCTGTGTGAGTTCGGCAGAAAACACAGATGATTTGATTCGAAAATTTAATGACCCGAATGTAAAAGTTATCGTAACTACGATTCAGAAATTGAACAATGCGATTTCGGGCAGAAACTTTTATAAAATGAAAAACATTCAAGATCAACGAATGGTTTTTATTTTTGATGAATGCCATCGCTCGCAATTTGGAGAAACACATAAAAATATAGTCAGTTATTTTACCAACATCCAGCTTTTTGGATTTACCGGAACGCCAATTTTAGCAGAAAATGCTAATGGCGAAAAAACAACCACGAGTTTGTTTGGCAAATGTTTGCACAAATATGTCATTACCGATGCCATCAGGGATGAAAATGTATTGCGCTTTTCGGTAGAATACATCAAAACCTTCAAACAAAAAGATCATATTGTAGATTTAAAAGTCGAACAAATTAACGAAGCCGAAGTCTTTGAAGCACCCGAACGCAAAAATGCCATTGTTGATTATATTCTACAATATCATGACCAAAAGACACAAAATGGAAAATTTTGTGCAATGATGTGCGTACAGGATATTGATGCCGTGATTCAGTATTACGAAATTTTTAAAACAAAAAAGCAGTATGGCGAACACGATTTAAAGGTAATTACCATTTTTAGTTTTGCTCAAAACGAAGAGGAAATGGAATACAATACTGAAGAATTTCAATTAGGTATGGTTGCCGAACCACAAACTCAATATGGAAATAATCCAAAACCACACCGTCGTGAATTATTGGATAATTATATAGCTGACTTCAATACGACTTTTGATACAGCTCATAGCACAAAAGACAGTCAGAGTTTTTATAATTATTATAATGATGTAGCCAAAAAAGCAAAACAAAAGGAAGCCGATATATTATTGGTTGCCAATATGTTTCTGACAGGTTTTGACAGCAAATTTGTTAACACTTTGTATGTCGATAAAAATCTGCAATACCACGGTTTGATACAAGCATTCAGCCGTACCAATCGTACTTACGACAAAAATAAAACTCAAGGAAATATTGTTTGTTTTCGAAATTTAAAGGATAAAACTGATGAAGCAATAACACTCTTTAGCAACAAAGAGGCAATTGACGAAATTATTGTAGAGCCTTATGAACAATATGTAGCGAAATTCAATGAAGCTTCAGGAAAAATGCTGGAATTAGTTCCACAAATACGATCTGTAGATGATTTATATACAGAAGAAGATAAAATGAAATTTATACTGGCTTTTAGAAATCTGATGCGTTTGTATAAAAAAATGAGTCATTTTACAGAATTCACTTGGGATGATTTAAAAATTGATGAACAGCTTTTTGCGGATTATAGTGGTAAATACCAAGATTTAAAACAACAAATAGCTATTCAGCCTGATAAAGAAAAAACATCAATACTAAATGATATCGATTTTGAATTGGAACTGATACAAAAAGACACTATCAATGTAACTTATATCATTCAATTATTGATAAAATTGAAATCTAAAAACAATTCCAAAGACAAGGAGAATATTGAAAAAGAAGTTGCAAATTTATTAAACAGTCAAGTTTCCTTAAGGAGTAAACGTGAATTAATTGATAAATTTATTCAGGAAAACTTGCCACTAATAGATGATAATGATAACATTCCGGATGAGTTTGAAAAATTTTGGAATGAAGAGCAGATTAAAGCTTTCAAATCATTAATCGATGAAGAAAATCTTTCAGAATCCAAAACAGAGAAATTACTAGAAAATTATCTTTTTGCCGAAAGAGAACCATTGAGAGATGAAATTCTAGAATTAATTGAAGGTGAAAAGCCCTCCATTTTACTTCGTAAAAAAACTGGAGACCGAATTTTAAGTAAAATTATAAGTTTTGTAGATACATTTGTTAACGGAGTAACGGGAGTATAAAACATAAAACTCGTTTTTTTTTGTTAAAAATTTAGACTTTATATTACATTCTATCAGGTTAAAAAAACACATAAATAATGATTTTTTGTTCAAAACAAAACAATTTGTTATATTTTGTTAAATAATGTCAATTAATTTGGTCGTGATATTAAAGAATAATAAATTTGTAAAAAAATAATAATTAAAGATGCAAGCAAACGATTTACTACACTTAGCAGAACAATTTGGAAGTCCACTTTATGTGTATGATGCCGAAAAAATACAATCCCAGTATAATCGATTAACGAAGGCTTTTTCAAAAGTACCTAATTTACGCATCAACTATGCAATGAAAGCATTATCCAATGTTGCCATATTACAGTTATTGAGAGATATGGGATCTGGACTAGATACCGTTTCTATTCAAGAAGTTTTGTTAGGCTTACATGCTGGTTATGCTCCAGAAAAAATATTTTATACTCCAAACGGTGTTTCTTTGGAGGAAATCGAAGAAGTACACGCATTAGGCGTACAGGTTAATATCGACAACTTATCTATATTGGAACAATTTGGTGCAAAACACCCGCATGTTCCAGTTTGTATACGTATCAATCCGCACGTAATGGCTGGCGGTAATGCTAATATTTCTGTAGGCCACATTGACAGCAAATTTGGTATTTCTGTACATCAGTTACCACATTTGGTTCGTATCGTGGAAAACACCAATATGAATATCGCAGGTATTCACATGCATACAGGATCAGACATTCTGGATATTGAAGTATTTTTATATGCTGCCGAAATTTTATTTGACGCTGCCAAAAACTTCAAAAACTTAGAGTTTTTAGACTTCGGAAGCGGATTTAAAGTTCCTTACAAAAAAGATGATATCGCAACAGATATTGATGAATTAGGTAAAAAGTTATCAAAAAGATTCAACGCTTTCTGCGCAGAATATGGTAAAGATCTGACTTTGATATTTGAGCCTGGTAAATTTTTAGTAAGTGAGGCTGGATTCTTTTTAGCAAAAGTAAACGTAGTAAAACAAACTACTTCAACAGTTTTTGCTGGAATTGACAGTGGTTTCAACCACTTAATCCGACCAATGTTTTACGGGTCACAGCATTTTATCGAAAACATATCCAATCCAAAAGGAAAAGAGCGTTTTTATTCAGTTGTAGGATACATTTGTGAAACGGATACTTTTGCAACTAACAGAAGAATTGCCGAAATTAAAGAAGGTGATATTCTATCTTTCCGCAATGCAGGAGCTTACTGCTTCTCAATGTCTTCTAATTACAATTCAAGATACAAACCAGCAGAAGTTTTATGGATGAATGGACAAGGATATTTAATCCGTGCTCATGAAAAATTCGAAGACCTGCTTCAAAATCAGATTCCGCTGCCTGCTGAAATAGCTGTAGCAGCAGTATAAAACTAAAAAATCCCGAAACACACAGTCTAACTGATGTTTCGGGATTTCTTTTTAATAATCATTGGTTGTTTTCTAAAATCATTAATCCATACATTCCATAAGCAATAAATCGCCATTGGTATGTGATATGGTTACCAGTCCATCCTGAGCAACCGAATTGCTGCTTCCGGTTCGATAGCCTATAGTTAATGTGTCATTTTTTAATGGATATACTAAATTTACAGAACTTATTCCGTTGACAACTCCTATTGGAATTAATGAAATTGGTGTTCCTGCGGTGTACCATTTTTCGAATTTATCTGGAAGCAGAAATATTTTGGAATGATCGTCCAGTATTACGATTTTAATCAGGTTTCGGTAGCGAACAATATTGGTAAGATTCGTAATAGTGTGATCTGCACGTTTTCCGGTTGCCCAAACAACATTTACTGCAGGAATTTGTCTTGCTATGAGGTAATCAAATGCTTTTTCCAGATCGGTTTTTTCCTGATCTGGCGTGTGTACAATTTCTATTGGATATTGTGTGGTTTTGTATATTTCAGGGTCAAATCCGCGGTCAAAATCACCTAATAACACATCCACTTTGATACCTAATTCCAATACACGTTCCATTGCCGAGTCCAGAACAATTACCAACGGCGACCATTCCAGCAGCTGTCCGAGCAATTCAGGATTGCAGGCAGCACCGTTTGCAATGATTAAAGCGGGTTCCTGGTCGTCGCGAACAATGTGGTGTGAAGACATAATCAATTACGAATTACGAATTGTCAATTATAAAATTGCCAATTATAAATTAGTTGACAAAGATAGTATTTCTTGATTCGTAATTCATAACCGGTAATTCGTAATTTTTCTGTTTAGCTACTGAATGGTATAACTATCTGAATCTATCTCAGAAAGATGAAAAAAGCCAAGAGGATAATCATCAGGATTGGTTTGATTTACGATATTCCCACGCACGGTTGCCGGCGGTGTTGCAAAAGGGTTTCCTCCATCGGTGCCAGCAATATTGAGCAATTTGTTCATGTAATTATTATACTGCTCGGTAATTCCCTGCAAGCTGAATTGTATTTTGTCACCTTTTTCAAGTTCATCGTCACGATAAAAAGCAAACATCGAATTACCCTGATAGAACTCGTCCGAAAGCACACCGTATTCCGGGTAGACTATATTGGTGTTTTTGGCTCCTACCAGATAAAAATTGTCTTCGTCACCATTGTCTTGCCAATAAAACTTAATTTCATATACATCCTTGCCTTCAATTCCGGGTTTCACGCTTTGCTCTGTTGATGCAATAATGGGTGTAGGCATGAGTTTTGATTTTGAAGTATAAGTTACACCTTTGTAGATTATCGTAAGCGAGTATTCATTGTTGATGATAGGATTGAAATTGCTGCATACATATTCTCCTGTTTGTCCATTTTCAACAAATTGAAAAGTGACAGGAGTGCTTAATGATGTGTTGGTAACAGTCACTGCAGCTCCAGTTGCTGGAGGAACACTGCTGGAATAAAAATCGGTGGTGGTGGTTAAATTAATTTTCTGAACTTCTCCAGTGGTTCCTTTTTCCCATTTAATAGATGCATCTATTACTAGTTTTGGTGGAGCCGTGTCCAGATCGACATCAACTACATCTTCGCAGCTTGAAATTGATAATGAGATAATTACTAATGTTATGTAAAGTTTTATGTATTTCATTATGTTAAAATTTAAAATTATAAGAAACAGATGGAATAGCACCAAAAATAGAAAGCCGTACAGCCTCGTTTGCTCCTGTATCTGCATTTTCTCTAAAACTCATGGAAGCAGCATTTCGGCGGTTGTATAGGTTATAAATACTGAAAACCCATTCGCCTTGCCAGCCTTTCTTTTTGTATGGTTTTGGAGTGTAAGTTGCCGAAACGTCTAAATGATGGTATAAAGGCAGGCTGTTGCCATTTCGTTCACCATAATTAGGAACTGTGATGCCTTGGTAAACATATTGACTATTTGGATAGGTTACCGGCTGTCCTGATTGGAAAGTAAAATTCGCTCCGAAATTCCATTTTTCACTTAAGGTATAATTTCCTGTAAAAGCTAAGTTGTGTAATTTATCGTAGGCAGAACGGTACCATTCTCCATTATTGATTCCTATTTCGTCAGGAGTTCTTCCAGGAGTTCGCTGCTGTGATTTGGATAAGGTGTATGAAATCCATCCGTTGAATTTCCCAGTGTTTTTCCGCAACAGTATTTCCAGTCCATACGAACGCATTTCGCCGTTAAGTATTACCTGCTCTATGGCTTCATTGGCAATTAAGTCGGCACCATCAATGTAATCCATGCGGTTTTTAATTTTTTTGTAAAAAGTTTCCAGCTCCAGGGTGTATTCATTGTCTTTGAAATTGTTGAAATACCCAATCCCTACCTGATCCGCAATTTGTGGTTTTATGTATTGGTCACTTGGCGTCCAAACATCTAATGGAGTAGGAGAGGCGGTATTAGAAACCAATTGCAGGTATTGCACCATGCGGTTGTAGCTGGCTTTGATCGATTGGTTTTCATTTAACTCATAAGCTGCAGAAACACGTGGTTCAAAGTTGTCGAAACTGGCAATACTCTTGTTTTTTTTGTAAAAAGTGCTTCCAATTGGCTTTGCTTTTTCATAAATCTTTAAATCCGAATCGTAAGCTACGGGCTGATCATTTTCGTATTGATTGATGGTTGAGCTTCCCAATCGGTTGAAAATGCTGTAACGGATTCCATAATTGATTGCCAATTTATTGGTCAGGATTTGTTCTGCTTCCAGATAGATACCGTTTTCTAAAGCATATTTTTTTTCTAACTGTTTAAAATTAACGCTGGACTTGCTGCCGCTTGGGTCAATTGTACCAGGATTGAAATCATAATAGATAGAATTGAAACCGTAATTTAATTTTATATTATTAGATATATAATGCTTGAAGTCGTATTTTAAATTATAATTTTTTATACCAGAATTCCAGTCGAATCCTAGAAAATCAAGTGTTAATCCGTAATAATAATCACTATAAATGAACGATAGGTTAGAGAATAATTTATCGCTGAACAAGTGATTCCATCTCAAATTCAATGTTGCGTTGCCGTAGGTATTAGCAAAAGTTTCGTTAAGAGAAAAGATATCACGTCCAAAATAACCCGAAAGGTATAAGTTATTATTAGCGTTGAGTTTGTAATTCAGCTTTGTGTTTAAATCATAAAAGTAAGCTGTGTTATCATTATCTGCTAATCTTAAAAATAAATGTGCATATGATGCTCTGCCTCCAATCAGGAAGGAGCCTTTGTCTTTTACAATAGGACCTTCGGCAAGAATCCGGCTGGTAATCAAACCGATTCCGCCATTCATGTGAAATTCTTTGCTGTTACCGTCTTTTTGGTAAATATCCAAAACAGAGGAAGCTCTTCCTCCATATTTGGATGGGATTCCGCCTTTGTATAACTTCAAATCCTTGATAGCATCGGGGTTAAATACTGAGAAAAAACCAAATACGTGAGACGAGTTAAATATCATGGCTTCATCCAAAAGGATTAAATTCTGGTCTGCACCACCGCCTCGAACGTTAAATCCTGACTGTCCTTCACCAGCATTGGTAACACCAGGGAGGAATAAAATGGATTTAATAACATCTACTTCTCCCATGACAACAGGCATTTTTTTGATAGCCGAAATAGATAGTTTATTGACACTCATTTCGGGTTTCCGGATGTTTGCCGTTGTTTTTTCGGAATTAATAACTACTTCCTGCAACACATTTTCGTTGCCGGTCAGCTTGAAATTCTTTTTTGAGTTTTGCTTTAATTCAACAGTTTCCTCAATAGTTCCAAATCCTATAGATGTAATCTGGATTTTATAATTGCCCGCAGGAAGTGTTATGGAATAAAAGCCGTATTCATTTGTTATAACTCCCGCCTTTAATTCAGGAACTAAAACATTTACACCAATCAGGGTTTCATTATTGTTGGAATCTGTTATTGTTCCGCTGAGAGTAAATTTCTGTTTACTAGCATCGCCATTGTTCTTTTCTTGCGAAAAAACGGAAAAGGAAATGAGGAGTAATAAAGAAGTGTAAATAAATTTCTTAAAAATCATTTTTTTAGTTTTGATTTGCAAATGTCATTAATTTGAGGTTCAATTCGTACATTTAATATGTTAATCTATCGTTAATAACGCTTTAATAGAACTTTTGGGAAACAATAAAAGTCATTTGGTGAAATTTTTGTTTCAGCCAAATGACTAGTAACTTGAACACGATTAATAATTTATTTTGCTCCATGGAGCGAAATGTTTTAATGACAATTAATAATCGAGTTCAGATTAGCAGTAAGATAATGCTTCTTTGAGTTTATTTACAATTTGCAATTCTTGGGTTGTTTGCGTTATTGCATGGAAATAAATATTTGCTTTGAGGATAAAGAGGAGCTGGATTATCAGTTACTTCAAGTGATGATAAAGCTTGTCCATTGTAGCTTGGCATTGTAATCTGTTCTGCCGAACCATTTCCTAATGCTGTTTTTTTGCCAGCTGCACTTCCATTAAAACTATAATCAATCAAAGCATCCAATAGTCTGTAGATGCCATAATAATCGTATGCATCATAGGCAGATTGTGTATTGGGTAAGTTATGTTCGGCTGTATAGGTATAGGCTGGTAAAACACTTTTTTTGATTAAAATAAAATCTTTTTCCGAATCAGGAATAGCAATGTTTTTGAAAATATCAATTGCCAGTCTATGGTCATTGGTTACGTCGTCATCATAGACTTGGGTGATAAGTTTAGTATTGGCGGGAAAATCCTGCAGGTCTTCCTGAGTGATTTGATGTGCATACCATTGTGCCATTGTGAAAATGAAACGTCCGTTTTGTCCCCAGCCCTCGTCAATAAATGCTTTGTGAGCCAATGTGAAAGAAGCGCCGCCACCGAAGGAATGACCCATGAAACCCACTTTGGAAGTATCAATGATATTGGGGTAATTGGTTACTGCTTTTTTAAAACTTTCCCATAAAGTGATGTATCTTTCATCTACAGTGACACCGGTTGTCGGGTAGGGTGCAAAAACTACAACATACCCTTTTTTTGCAATGAATTCATATAGACCAATGTTATAGCTGCTTTCCTCTCCTCCAAAAGGATGGGAATAAAAGATAGTTGGTCTTGGCGAGGTGATCCCTTTAGGATAGAATATTTCTACATTTTTTCCGCTATACATTGGGCTCGGGAATGATATTTTGGCAACAGTGTAAGTTCCATCGGATCCATATCCGTTTTTAGGTCTAGAAATCGGTCCAGCTAAATCATCATCAATATTAACTGGTGCAGCTGGTGTTTCATCATTTTTAGAACAGGATGATGTGATAAGTACAGTTAACATCAAAATCAAGGGTAAAGAAATTTTCATGCATTTCGGTTTTATTTGGTTTGCTGTTGGATAGTTATTTTGGCAAATGGTTTAATCAGCAGAATAGTATTACGGCGGTTATATTTCGTTAACTGTAAAAAAATCCTCTTTTTTTTCCTTTGCTCTTTTTTTTCCAAGTTTATCCACTCTGTACATAAGCAGTATAGATATAATTGAAATAAAAATAATAATGAGTCCTAAGGTATCGTAATGTTCCAAAGGACTTAATTTGTCTTTCTGAACAACAATTGTACCTGCAAAAGCCGCAGCAATACCACCAGCTATCTGCTGAAGCGATGAATTAATGCTCATAAATGCTCCTCTGTCCTGCATATCAGGTATTGCTGTAACCAGTGCTGTCGAGGGTACCATACGTCCCATAATTCCTACCATCATCAGTACATTAAAAATTGCTACTATTGCAAAAGGAGTAATGCTCAGGTTGGTGTAAATTGCTATGATTACAATGGTCCATATAGAACCGAATGCGAATGTTTTGTATTTATCTATTCTATCGCTTAATTTTCCGATTAATGGCATGACGACTAAGGTAACAATCCCAGCAATCATAAATATCATTGGCAGTTCATTTTCGGTAATATGCAGGTTGTTTATTGCAAAAGCACTCCCGAAAGGCATCATCATGAATCCGCCGATTGAGAGCAATGCTGTGGCTGTAAAACCTACTCGGTAATCTTTTTTTGCAATGGTATGTATCAGATGCTTAAAAGCGGTTTTGTCTGATTGTATTTCTAAATGCTTTGTTATAGGTTTTAGTTTAACGGCTATGATTAAAGCAATAATTCCTGCCATTCCCGCCACCCAGATAAATGGTGCGTGCCAGCCCCAGGCGTTCGCGAGGTATAAGCCAATTGGAATTCCTAAAATCTGGCTGGCACCAAATCCCATCTGGATAAAACCCATCACTCGCCCGCGTTGCTGAATGCTGAATAAATCAGCCACTATTGCCATGGAGATAGAGCCAATGACTCCGCCAAAGAGGCCAGTAATAATTCGCGCTGCAACTAATAATGGATAATTTGTCACTATTCCGCATAAAATGGTTCCTGCAATAAACCCAATATAAAAAAACAGCAATAGTTTTTTCCGGTCAAATTTATCTGCAAAACCGGCCGTTAGAAGCCCAGAAATTCCTGCGCTAAAGGCATAAGCTGAAACTACCAACCCAAAATGAGCTGGTTTTAAGCTTAGAGATTTCATGAGAATATCTCCAAGAGGCGACATTACCATGAAATCTAGGATTACTGTAAACTGCGTGACAGCCAGTAAAAAAACGGCCAGTTTCTGATAAGATGTAAACGGTGTCGCTGCAATATTTTTTTCTTTCATTTTTGGTTTTTTATTCTAATGCAACACATTCAAAATCGTGTTTGTCAATAAGTTTAATAATTTGTTCTTCGGTTAAAGATTTGCTTACAATTCTCAAAACACAATCAATATCCTCTTGATCGATGTTCCAATCATCTATTTCGGAATGTTCATCAAGAGTGCTTCTTATTTTCAGCTTGTCATTTTCTGTTTTAATATTGGTTGCAAAAACCAGTATATTTTCTGTGAGGTTTTCCATGGTTTGCTGCTTTATGGTGTTAATGCTTTTATTACTAGTTCAAATGCTTCGTCAGTAGCTTCTTTTGTCAGTTTGAAAGGAGTCCCTGCCATGTTTTTTCCTTCATTATGAAAACGTAACAAGGTGTATAAAGGGCCATAAGCAATACTCCAGAAGACTTCTTTGGGCATACTGACTAATTCTTTTTTCTCAATAGCATTATTTAAAAAAGTGCTCATTACTGTTTTAAAATCAATAATGCTTTTTTCTAAAATGCTCTCACGATAACTCGAATGGCTTAAAAGTTCCCAGCATGCCACGCTCAAGGGATTGTCTATAGTGAAGCGCGATCTGTTTTCCCATTGTTTGCGTAATCCCTCTTTAAAAGGCATTGCCGGGGAGAAATGCTGGATCATTTCACTGAAGAAAGACTGGCCAATGTCAATCCCGATTTTTTTTATCAAATCTTCTTTATCTGCATAATAGATGTATAAAGTTGCTACTGATACACCTGATTCCTTGGCTAATCGATTCATGCTAAATCCTTCTATGCCTGATTTTACAAGCATTTCTATAGCTTTTTGCTTAACTATTTCTTCTTTGTTTGTATCTCTGGTACGCATATTATTTTTTTTGGGACAAGACAAAAATATTAAATATAAATGAATGTTCGCTTATTTATAAAAAATGTTTATGTTAATTTTTTTATTGTTGAAATTAGAGAGATAAAAAAAGACAGCCCTCTCGAGCTGTCTTTAAATATATAAACTAAAAAAAGTAAATTATGCAGTTTTCGAAGTTGCAATTTTATCTAAAATACTGTTGAAAGTAGTGCTAGGACGCATTGCACTGCTTACTAATTCTGGATTTGGCTGATAATAGCCTCCAATGTTCTGTGCTTTTCCTTGTGCTCCAATTAATTCACTGTTAATAAGACTTTCGTTAGCTTCCAATTCAGCAGCAATAGGAGTAAAGATTGCTTTTAATGCAGCATCTTTCGTTTGAGCAGCCAAGGCTTGTGCCCAATAAAAAGCCAGATAAAAGTGAGAACCTCTATTGTCTATCTGTCCAACTTTACGAGCTGGTGACTTATCGTTTGCTAAGAATTTATCATTGGCTTCATCTAAAGTTTCTGATAAAACAATTGCTTTTGAATTGTTTAATGTTTGTCCTAAATGTTCTAATGAAGCACCTAAAGCAAGGAATTCTCCTAATGAATCCCAGCGTAAATATCCTTCTTCGATAAATTGCTCAACGTGTTTTGGAGCTGATCCGCCGGCGCCGGTTTCGAATAATCCGCCACCATTCATTAATGGAACGATAGATAGCATTTTTGCCGATGTTCCAACTTCAAGAATAGGGAACAAGTCAGTTAAATAATCACGTAAAACGTTACCAGTTACCGAGATGGTGTCTAAACCTTTGATAATTCTTTCTAAAGTAAATTCAGTAGCCGCAACTGGATTTAGGATGCGGATATCTAAAGATGATGTGTCATAATCTTTCAGATATTTTTCAACTTTAACAATTAATTCTCTATCATGTGCTCTGTTTTCGTCTAACCAGAAAACTGCTGGAGTATTAGATAAACGGGCTCTGTTTACAGCTAGTTTAACCCAGTCCTGGATTGGAGCATCCTTAGCCTGGCACATTCTGAAAATATCATTGGCTTCAACCGCCTGTTCCATTACAACAGTTCCATTCTGGTCAACAACACGAACAGTTCCATCAGCTTTCATTTGGAAAGTTTTATCGTGGGAACCATATTCTTCAGCTTTTTGAGCCATCAAGCCTACGTTAGGAACACTTCCCATTGTAGTCGGGTCAAAAGCACCGTTTTTTTTGCAAAAATCGATAGTAGCAGTGTATACTCCAGCATAACATCTATCAGGAATAATAGCGATAGTATCTTGTGCTTTGCCGTCTTTATTCCACATTTGACCCGAAGTACGGATCATTGCAGGCATAGAAGCATCTACAATTACATCTGATGGAACGTGCAGATTGGTAATACCTTTGTCGGAATTTACCATTGCCAAAGCTGGTCCGTTTTCTATAGCGTTATTGATTGCAGCTTCAACTTCTGCTTGTTCAGGTTTTCCTGCTATTTTGGCATAAACGTCACCTAAGCCATTTTTTGTATCAATTCCCAGGTCAGTAAATAAAGCGGCATATTTTTCGAAAACATCTTTGAAATACACTTCTACAATTGCGCCAAAAATGATTGGATCCGAAACCTTCATCATCGTAGCTTTTAAGTGAACCGAAAGCAATACGTTTTCTTTTTTAGCTTCAGCAATAGCTTCAGCAACAAAGCTTTTCAAAGCAGTAATGTTTAATACTGAGCTGTCAATGATTTCTCCTGCTTTTAAAGGAGTGCTTGCTTTTAAAACTGTTGTTGTTCCGTCTTTTGCAACAAATTCTATTTTTACATCATTGGCTTCGGAAACAGTAACTGATTTTTCACTTCCATAAAAATCTCCATTAGACATTGATGCAACTTTTGTTTTAGAGTCACTGGACCACGCTCCCATTGAGTGTGGATTTGCTTTTGCAAAATTCTTTACAGCTCTTGGTGCTCTGCGGTCTGAGTTTCCTTCACGCAAAACTGGATTTACGGCAGAACCTAATACTTTAGAATATTTAGCTTTAATTTCCTTTTCGGTCTCGTTTTGTGGATCTTCCGGGAAATCAGGTACTGCATATCCATGTGATTGCAATTCGGCAATAGCAGCTTTCAATTGAGGTACCGATGCTGAAACGTTTGGCAGTTTTATAATGTTGGCTTCTGGTAATGTTGCTAGTTTTCCAAGTTCAGATAAAGCATCAGCTGTTTTTTGTTCTTCCTTTAAAAACTCAGGAAAGTTAGATAATATTCTTCCAGCAAGTGAAATGTCTCTTGTTTCAATTTCAATATTTGAAGCAGCAGTAAATGCTTGAACAATTGGCAAAAAAGAGTAGGTTGCCAATAAAGGTGCCTCGTCTGTCAGTGTGTAAAAAATTTTGGCTTTTGGTGTCATTTTTTTTATTTTTTTTGATCTAAAATCATAAGTTTATAAACAGCCTTTCTAGTATTACAACGATTTAGATAAGGCGGGCAAAGATATGAAATGAAGTTGTAATAGCGTTTTAAAATTTATATAAAAAAATAATATTAAGAACATATTCTGTGATATTTTCAATTTGCTATTTTTAGTGCTGTTTGATTTTCAAATTATGATTTTTGACCCCTGAAAATTATCAAAAAAAAAGTCCCAAATTCGATTTAGATCGAAATGGGACTTTTTTGTGAGTAAAGAAATTAGTAGACTATCTTCTTTTATCTTTAATTTTTGCTTTTTTACCAGTAAGTTCTCTGAAGTAGAAAATTCTCGCTCTACGTACAGCACCTTTCTTATTGATTTCAATTTTTTGCAATGCTGGCAAGTTAACTGGGAAGATACGCTCAACTCCAACTGATCCAGACATTTTACGGATTGTAAAAGTTTCAGTGTTTCCTGAACCTCTTCTTTGAATAACAACACCTTTAAAAAACTGTGTTCTTGTTTTTTCACCCTCTTTAATTTCGTAGAAAACTGTGATTGTGTCTCCAGCTCCGAAATCTGGGAAATCTTTTCTAGTAACAAATTCGTCTTGAACGAATTTCAATAAATCTGCCATTTTATTTTTATTTTATGGTTTTTTAAAAGAGCAACATTCACGGTTTTCGCCAGAGGTTGGTCTAATGAGGGTGCAAAATTAATTATAAATTATGAATTATGAATTATAAATTGTAATTTTTTTATAATTAATTGATTTAAAGGGTTAAGGAGTCATTTTTGCTTCTTTTATTTTTTGAATAGTTGCAGCAGTTTTCAAATCAGTTCTGGATTTAATGTCGCTGTATTTGTTTATTCCTAATGAAGAAGTCAATGTTTTGTCTCGTTTGTCAAATAATTTATCAATTTCTTTATTTCGGTTTTCTTTAGATAAATTCTTTTCATCAATGCCAAACAATTCCAAGACTAATTGGCTGTTTGCTTTTTCGAAGTACATTTTTTCATCTGTACTTAGTGTAACTCCATTTGTTTTGTTGAGTTCATTTAGTAAGGAACTTTTGTTTATTCCTTGTGCAAAAGAAGCGGAAGTTCCTAAAAGGAGAACAGCTAAAAATATTTTATTGATTATTTTTTTCATGATTTTATACTTTAAAGTTATTTAAAATGAACGTTTTTATTCACTTTAAAGTATAAAATCTCATAAATTAATCATTTAATAAATCGGGTCTTCTGTTTTTTGTATGTTCGTAAGCCTTGTCTTCTCTCCATTTGTCAATTTTGGCAAAATGACCGCTCAGCAGTACATCGGGAACTTTCCATCCTTTATAATCAGCAGGCCGGGTGTAGATAGGACCAGATAGCAGGCCGTCCTGAAAGCTGTCTGTCAATGCTGATGTTTCATCGCTTAAAACCCCAGGAATTAATCGTATTAAAGCATCACATAATACAAGAGCGCCTAATTCTCCGCCAGATAAAACATAATCACCTATTGAGATTTCCTTTGTTATAAAATGGTCGCGGACACGCTGATCGACACCTTTATAATGTCCGCACAAGATAATGATGTTTTCATGCATCGACATGTTGTTGGCCATTTTCTGGTTTAAGGTTTCACCATCAGGAGACATATAAATAATTTCGTCGTATGATCTTTCACTTTTTAAATGAGTAATGCAGGCATCTATAGGCTGAACAGTCATTACCATTCCTGCACCGCCGCCAAAAGGATAATCATCAACACTTTTCTGCTTATTGGCTGTGTAATCTCTTAAATTATGAAAATGAACCTCTACCAGCCCTTTGTCTATGGCGCGTTTCATAATCGAGGCTTCAAAAGGGCTTCGTAACAATTCAGGTAATACGGTTATAATATCAATTCTCATATTGCTTTTTTAAGAATGGCAAATATAGTATTTAACCGTAAGGTTCACAATGATAATTATATTACAGTGTAAAAACGCAATGAGCGTAAAGCTTCGAGGTTAAAGGGAAGCCTTGCTAAAGCTCCATTCTTTATAACTTAGTTCTTTCTGGATTTTTTCTTCGATTCTTTCCATTAGCTTCTGGTTGAAATCAATTCCGGTAATTTGTTCAATCTGATCAATCGTTGTTGCAAATTTGTAAAGAGGGGCGTCTGATTTTGCATTGGGAATCAAAAACGAAATCATATTCAATCCGTTGTTTTCAACCCTGACTACGATTTTAAAAAAATAATCAGGGACTGAAACTTCTTCCTCTCCAATTCTAATCAGATTATCATGCAGAATGCTTCCTGTTACAATAAAAAGTGCCGTGTATTTATCTGCCCAATATCTGACTTTCTGTTCGAGCCTGTTCCAGATTCCTGCATTAAAGTCCCTGTTTTGAGGAGCAACATTGGAGGTGTAAAAAGTTTCTATATAAGCATCGCTAGAGAATTTCATATCAGCTGCTGGAACCAGATGTCCTTTGTCATAGCCTGTGTCTCTATAATTTCTCCAGTGAGCCGATTCAGTATCTACTAGAGGATCCTGCTTAAAATAGGGGCGTTCATAATGGTGCTGATGCTGTGATCTGCCAGTCAAATAATAAGCCGTCCATTCAGCTTGTTCGTGTTCTTCAGAATAAGATAAAAAGTAATGTTTATGTCTAATGATACTCATAAATGAGTTTGTTTAATATTTTAAGGTTTATACGTTAAACTGCTTTATGTGATGAGCAGATTATATTGTCTAATGATACTCATAAATGAGTTTGTTTAATATTTTAAGGTTTATACGTTAAACTGCTTTATGTGATGAGCAGA